>CAZEYY010000042.1:0-22639 GCA_964516485.1 uncultured Rikenellaceae bacterium | reverse complement strand
CCATCCCGTGATCTGAAAGCCTGCAACCATTTTCATTGAACCAGCTGTGACGTTTCTCAAGAGCCTCAGTAAGTCTTTTAAAACTGTTGATGCTTATACCTGATGCAGCTTCAAGCTTTTGGAGATAATCCCTGAATTTTATTCCGTCTTCAATTTTAATTACATTATCTGGTCTCCAGGTGGGCATAACTTTTATGCTGAAGGTCCCTTTCAGCTTAATATGATGCTCAAGTGTATCAGCCGGATCGTCAGTTGTGCATACAGTTTCCACCTTCATCATTCTGAGCAGATTTCTCACTGAATATTCCGGTGAATTAAGCATTTCAGACGCCTTGTCATAAATATGTGCTGAGGTTGCGGGTGAGAGAAGATCGTAAATGCTGAAGTATCTTGCAAGTTCAAGGTGGGTCCAGTGATAGAGAGGATTTCCGACAGCAGCCGGTACTGTTTCAGCCCATCTGGCAAATTTCTCACGGTCGTTTTTGTTTCCGGTGCAGTACTCTTCGGAGATACCATTTATCCTCATTGCGCGCCACTTGTAATGGTCACCCTCAAGCCAGGCTCTTGTGAGGTTCTCAAATTTTCTGTCATCAGCTATCATTGCCGGCGACAGGTGACAGTGAAAGTCAATAACAGGCTTATTCTCAGCATAATTATGATAGAGCCTGGAGGCTGTGTCATTGTTCAGCAGGAAATTCTCACTTATGAAGTGTTTCATAATTCAGTGCTTAGTAACTGTGGATGCTGTAAAACAGGTAACGAAAATATGAATAACACTTCATAGTATCAAGAAATATGTGATAAGTTTGTGCTATAAGAAAAAATGAAAATGAAAAGCGAATTACGTCATGCAGTGCATCCCGATGATGCCAAAAGATATAATACTGAGGAGCTCAGAGAGGCATTTTTAGTTTCAGATTTATTTGAAAATGATGAAATTAAATTTGTCTATTCGATGTACGACAGACTAATTGTCGGAGGAGCACTTCCTCTTACAAAAGAAATTAAACTGGAACCTACCGATGACCTTAAGGCAAAAGATTTTCTTGAGAGGAGGGAGATAGGAATAATCAATGTCGGTGGTGATGCAACAATTAAAGCCGGTGGGGTAACATACAACCTTAAATATAAAGAAGCTCTCTATCTTGGTATGGGTACCAGGGATGTATATTTCAGCTCAGATGATCAGAAAAAGCCTGCAAGACTGTATTTCAATTCAGCTCCGGCACATCATCCGTTCCCTGCAAAAAAAATTACACGGGGTGAGGCAGATATAACAGTACTTGGCAATCCTGAATCATCAAATCACAGGGCAGTAAATAAGCTGCTTGTTAACAGTGTGTTACAGACATGCCAGCTTCAGATGGGCATGACCGAGCTTAAGTCAGGAAGTGTTTGGAACACAATGCCTGTGCATACTCATGGAAGGAGAATGGAAGCTTATTTTTATTTTGAAGTACCTGAGAAACAGGCTGTATGTCATTTCATGGGAGAGCCTGATGAAACACGGCATATCTGGATGAAGAATGAGGAGGCTGTCCTTTCACCTGCCTGGAGCATACATAGTGCTGCCGGGACATCAAACTATACATTTATATGGGGAATGGCAGGGGAGAACCTCGATTACGGGGATATGGATGTAAGAACCCCGGATACATTAAAGTAACCTAAACTCTGTGGCCCTCTGTGTATCCTCTGAGAACCTCTGTGTAAGTTCTTTTTTGTTACACAGAGATACACTGAGAAGCACAGAGAGACACAGAGATAAAAGAGAATAAATGGATAATTTGTTTGATCTGAACGGAAAAACAGCCCTTGTTACAGGCGGTACACAGGGTATAGGCCTGGCAATTGCAAAAAACCTTGCCAGGGCCGGAGCAAGAGTATGTGTTAACGCAAGAAGCGAATCAAAGCTTAAGAGCTGCCATGAAGAATTTTCAAATGAAGGGTTGGCAGTCTTTACCCTTATATTCGATGTGACAAATGAGAAGGATGTTGATACCGGTATTTCGGAGATTGAAAATAAATACGGAAGCATCGACATACTTATAAATAATGCCGGAATTATTAAACGTATCCCGATGCTTGAAATGCCTGTGTCTGATTTCAGGGAAGTTATTGATATTGATCTCATTGCGCCATTTCTGGTATCAAAGAGGGTTGTACCCGGAATGATCCTGAAACAGTCTGGCAAGATAATAAACATCTGTTCGATGATGAGCGAATACGGTCGCAGGAGTGTTGCTGCCTATGCATCTGCGAAGGGAGGTTTGAAGATGCTTACAAGGAATATGTGTGTTGAATGGGCGAAGTACAACATCCAGGTTAATGGCATCGGTCCGGGTTATATTGCTACTGAGCTTACAGGACCTCTGAGAGAAAAGGGCAATCCCTTTAATGACCTTGTAATGAGCCGTACACCTGCCGGGAAATGGGGTACACCGGATGATGTGGCAAATGCAGCATTATTCCTTGCATCAAAGGCAAGTGACTTTGTAAACGGGCATATCCTCTATGTTGACGGAGGAATACTTGCTAATTTTGGTTATGTAAAGGGAGAGAATGATGTATAACCACAGAGACACGGAGAACACAGAGTCCCGATAATCATCGGGATCACAGAGAGATCATTTCTTCAGACCGCATGACTGCATGACTGCAAGACCTCATGGCTACTTTAGATAATATCGCAATCCGACCGAAACCCCAAAAGCCTTCGCTGATACATCATCACATCCTGCCATCACAGAATTCATCTGGTCAGGTTTTGTTGTAAGTCTGTATGTGGCTGGTACTTCATAAGCTGATATACCGGTAAGAACCTTTCTGTATTCAACACCTAACGTGAGTTTAAGCTTTTTCTGAAGACTTAGCTCCGTACCCGCGCCTGCACAAAACTCAAAATTAAGCGGACTTATCATCAGCTCTCCCCCTCCGACATTGTGAGCGCCAGTTTCAAAACCTTCAAAGGGAACATCGCTTATTGTGACGTTATATTTTGTGTAATAGCCTGAATAATCAAATGTTCCGGAATTATCAAACGCAGAGTTCATCTGAAACAGCATATTTAAGCCTGGTCTTACATAAAATCCGAATTTATCAGTCAGCGGTATTGATATGTTAAAGCTGACAGGGATTGATAGAAAGGTAATCTTTTGAGTTTCGGATATTCCGCTGCCATCAATATATCTCTTGTATGCTTCATTTTCAGAATCTGTTGTGTCATAACTGCTTGTATAGGTTCCAAGGTCAAATGAAGAGTTATATATCATAAATCCCACGCCTGATGAAATACTGAGGTTTGATGATATTGAGTATCCAATTTCAATACCAGATGCTACTGAGGTTGCAGGAGAAGATTCAATGCCGGCGACAGAACCTGAACCGCTGTTAATTATTGAAGTCTTTAAAGGGCTAAGGCTCAGTCCAAGATAAAGACCCTTCCTGTTCGCTGCATTGATGTCTATCCCCTGTGCTCCGGCATCGATAATTGATGAGAAAAGCAGCAGCAGGATTAAAGGAATGACAATTATATCTTTTGTTTCTTTCATTTCTCCAATAGTTAACTATTTTGATATCAATAGTTTATTGTATGATATATCTTTCTGGTTAACAGCTACTTTAATTGTATAAATCCCATATCCAAGGTTAGCGACAGTTATCTCTCTCAGTAGTGATTCACCTGGTTTGTAAAACTTATCCTCAAGTACCTTAACTCCCGATGAATTAATAAGCGAAATGACAACATCTCCTGTGTTTTCGTCTGAAATACTGATTTTTACTTTATCATTTGCCGGATTAGGATATAACAGAACTCCCTTTGATCCCCCTGTCACCTGTATAATGTTAGAAAAATTATTACAACCATCTTTATCGGTTGTCTGTACTTTGTACATGCCGGCTGCCTTGTTCGTATTATAGAAGGCCCTGCCCGGCGAAGATGCAACTGGACTATTATCCTTGTACCATTGCCATGAAGTAAAGACATTATTAAGATTGTAACATACAAGAACAGAGTTCCATTTAAGCTCAATAACCGGAGTATTGCCTGTTGGCACAGCGTTTATCACAACACCTGTCAATGGGAGTGAAGTGCATCCTGATTCGTTTGTAACTGTGAATGAATAAGTTCCCGGGGCCAGGCCCTGAACAGGTGCATGGGTTCCTGTACCGGTGGAAGTTCCTCCAGGTATTTGTGTTAGAGTCCAGGTGCCGGATGAAGGCATACTGCCGATATCAATGCTGCCGGTGGGTGTGTTACATGTAGGCTGGACAATTGTTCCTGCAGTTGGGCTTGCAGGTGTGCCAGGAGCCACATTTATAATAATTTCATTCGATGCCTCAGATGTAAGGCCTGATGTGTTAGTTACAGTATATGTATAGGTACCAACAGATAGTCCGGTCGCAGTTGTACTTGTACCTGAACTAACAAATGTAACATTATCCGGTAACCTGGTCAGTGTCCAGGTTCCGGTTGACGGTAAACCACTAAGAACAACACTGCCTGTTGAAACCGTGCAGGTTGGCTGGGTGATTGCACCAACGGCAGGAGCAGATGGTTTAGTGGCTGATGCAATAATATTTTTGAACACTGAGATGCTGTTGGATGCGACACTGCTGTTTGAAACCACAATATCAGGTTTGTTGTCTCCGTCGAAATCACATATCTCAAGTCCCTGAGGCATTGTGCCTGTAGCCAGATCGACTTTTGCAGAGAAGCTTATTGAGCCTGTTGTACAGTTATTTTTTAATATAGAGACAAGTGAACCGGTATAATCTGTAGCCACAAGTTCAGGTTTTGCATCACCGTCGAGATCTGCGATTTTTACTCTTTCACATCTGTTAGCCGGATAGTCGTTTTTTACAGCCAGTGAAGAAGTTGTAATTGAACCCGAAGTGCTTATATTCCTGAAGACGGAGATAGTGTTAACATTGTAGTTGGCAACTGCAATATCATTTTTCCCGTCTCCGTCAAGATCGCCGGCAGCCAGGCTATAGGGGCCAGTTCCTGTCGGGATCTCAATCTTTGAACTGAAAGTGCCGCTGCTTATTTCTCCGGAAGTGCTTGTGTTTCTGAGTATTGAAATGGAGTTTCCATCATAGTTTGTATTTATAACCTCAGGTTTGGAATCGCCATCAATATCAGAAATTACAACCTGAACAGCATTATTTCCGGTAGAAAAATCAAACTTTGGAGCAAAGGAGGTTCCGTCAATAGTTCCGGAAACAGAAGTGTTTCGGAGAACAGAGATATTGTTGCTGCTCATATTTGAGGTAACAATATCCGGTTTACCGTCTCCGTCAATATCGGCTATTGCAATTCCTGAAGGACTTGCTGATGTAGGAAAATCGACTTTTGTGCTGAATGAAGACGAAGTGATTGATCCGGAAGTGCTTGTATTTCTGAAAACTGATACAGTGCCGCTTATATTATTGACTACGACAATATCCTGCTTTCCATCGCCATCAATATCACTTGCAGCAATATTTACTGGTGCGGAGCCGGTTGTAAAATCAATCCTGGGGCTGAACGAGGAAGAGTTTATTATCCCTGAGGTACTTGTATTCCGGAATACTGAAACAGAGTTGCTGTACTGGTTTACAGTTGCTATATCAGGTTTTCCATCTGTATCAAAGTCGGCAACAGCGACATATATTGGACTGGTACTTGTTGCAAAGTCTGTTTTTGCAATAAATGAAGTGCCAGTGATTACCTGCGCACTGCTGAAAGTAGGGAGAAAAGGGTTTGAAGAATATGCTGTCAAACCATTAACTGTAACTGAAATAGGCTGGAATGTTGATCCGGAAGGGACTGTTACAGTTAACTGGGTAGATGTGGCGGCTGTTATAGTTGCTTTTGCGGCACCGAACCAGACGAAATTGTTTGCAGGAGTGGTACTGAAGCCTGTTCCTGTAATAGTTACAGATGTTCCGACAGGACCGGAAGAAGGGGTGAATGAGGTTATTGAAGGCTGACCTGTTCCTACTGCATCTTTAAGGCAGCGGACAGAAAATCCGTATTTCTTATTAGCACCATTCCTGTCAGTTGAAGAACTTAAATTATTTAAAAGTCTTCTCCAGGCGCCAAAATTATTGACATTTACATCCTCATCTGAAGCCCACCATTCACCATAACTGTTTACATAATCGAAGACCCCATAATAGTCACGGATTCCTCCAGGCAGCATTGTTAGTCCACTTTCATCTGTAGCACCAGTGTTTGGACTTAACCAGAGAGATGTTCCTGTTTGCTTCATTTTCCCGCCAGCAACGGATGCACCGCCCAGAACTGCTTCAAGTGATGCCCACTCACTATCTGATGGAACATGCCAACCTGCAGGGCAAAGTATTCCGGAATTGACTGTATACCAGTTATATAAAGCTCCGTAGGTGCTCTTATAGGTTGCTGCATCGTTATTATACCAGCAATATCCCGGAGTTGTCAAAGCAGCCCATGCTGTGTTATCAGTGACATTTGGTATTGCTGTTCCGTCATTCAGTTTTGTTGTCTTCAGGTTTTCCTTCATCCATACCTGAGTGCCAATTGTGACAGAATTATAAATGTTACCATCAATATCTGTTAAATCAGCATAGCCATTTTCATGATAGAGCGATGATATTTCAGATACTGATAAAGCTCTGTTATAAACACGGATATCATCAATAGAGCCATTAAAAAAGGCAGTTCCATTATCAACTTTACCGATATATATATTTCTCGATATATCAGGTATTGAACCGCTGCTTGTATATGTACCGTCAGGGCTACCATTTAGATAATATTTTAATGAAAATCCATCCCAGGTAACTGAAACTTGGCACCATGTATCTGCAGCAAGTACATTATTTCCATATGTTCCGGTTGTATTAACAGCTGCTCTTGCTTTATTATTATTATCAACTATTAATTGGAAATAATTGGCTGTATAGGTTTGTGTTTTGTCTATAATTGAATGCTGGACATTTAATTGATTTAGTTTGATAAAAGCTGTTACTGTCCCCTGAGTCATATTGTTAAGAACATCTGTTGGGATTTGAATATAAGAGGAAACGCCATCAAAACTATAAGCCTTATTTGAATTCCCATGTCGGTCTGAAGTCAGTATGGCTCCATTTATCACACCATTATGTCCATTCCCACTCTCATCATTGGCATTACTATTGAAGGGGTAATAAGCAACAAGGCCACTTGAAAGATTATCCTTAACACATTTTACAGAGAACCCATAGTTTTTTGAACCTGAAAGCTTGCTTGCTCCTCCATTATCAAATGATAAATATTGGTACCATACATCGGTTGCCGTTTTTTCAGTATTTGTCCACCAGTACCCGAAGGAACCCAGATATCCTGATACTCCTGAATATGCAATATATCCGCCCGGAAGTCCCGTGAAACCTGTTTCATTTGTCGCATCAGTATTCGGTGTTGTCCAGTGTGAAGTACCTGATTCTTTAAGTTTGCCTCCGGCAATAGTTTCTCCCCCAAGATAATCTTTCAGAGTGGTCCATTCAGTGTCAGTTGGTACATGCCAGCCAGCAGGACATAACCTGCCAGTATTTACTGCATGCCAGTTATAGAGAGCACCGTATGTATTCTTATATGTTGCTGCATCGAAATTATACCAGCAGTAAGCGGGTGTGGTGAGAGCTGCCCATGAAGAATTGTCAGTTATTAATGGGATTGCTGTACCATCTGAGTATTTTGTCGTTTTCAGGTTCTCCTTCATCCAAACCTGAGTGCCGATTGTAACTGTCTGATAAACATTGCCATCGATATCGGTAACCTGCGAGAAGGAGTTTTTGGAGTAAATACAAATTACTATTACAAAAAAAATGAGAGATCGCTTCATACTATGATAGTTCCGGATTCAAAGTTCAAGGTTCAAAGTTCAAAGTTTTTGACAGAAGGCTTAGTTATGAACTCCGCTCGCCTGTTGCCTGTCGCCTGTTGTCTGATTTAAATTTATTTACCTTTTAAAATAAAAATCCCCAATAAGATAATTCCATTCAACCGGAACCTGTTGCCTGTTGCTTCTTTCCATCACATTTTTTCTTGTTGCTTTGAACACACTTTCAACAGGCTGAGGTATAACCATTTGTTTTACAAGTTCTTCAGTAAAAAGTCCGTTTGCGCCTGTGCCGTCAGCAGCTGTTGCTCCTTCCGAAGTCGCATAAGAAATAATTGTCCCGTTGACAGGTCCCATTGCCTTGAATCCCTGCTCCGGACCTCTTACCCAGCTTCTGAACGGATTATTCCGGCAGGCATCAAGGATCACAATATTTGTATTTGTTTCATGCTTTCCGAATTCATCCGTAACCCTGTTAACAGCAACTGCCTCCCAGCTGCATTCATTCTTATTCTCAAGTTTGGCATCCACCGGGATAAGGTAATTAACACCATCTACCTGAATCCCGTGTCCGGCATAATAAAACAAAGCAACATTGTAATCCGACATCTGCCTGCTGAATTCCCTGATAGAATTCTCCATGGATATTTTGTCAACATTCAGACTCTTAATTACATCAAAACCAAGCTGTTTGAGCGTTCCTTCGATAAGATTTGCATCATTCGCCGGATTTTTAAGATTCACGCCGTTCTTATACTCTGAGTTGCCGATAACAAGAGCGAGCCTTTTTTCAGGAAGAGCCTTATTGTAAAAGACAGTTCTTTTTTCAGACTGCACTCTGCCGGCACTGTTTGCAGCAATGAGGTAAATACTGTTTTCTCCTTCTCTCAGTACTATGTTTTTCTGCACTTTTATCTCTCCGTTAAGTCCCTTTTGCAACCTGTTCTCTTCAGCCTGCGGATATCCATTTACAAGTACTGAAGTAGAGTTTATTCCTGAGGCAGATCTGACAATTCCCTCAATCGAGATCTCCTCAGTGTTTACAATGGTTGATGATTCCTTTGGGAGAAGCCATCCCAAAACCGGGGGTGTGGCTTCAGGATTAACAAAATACCTCATTGGTGAACGTGTCGATTCTCCCTTTTCATTTGTTGCAAGAAAATATACTGAATTCTCTCCGTCCATTAAATTGAGTATTCTGTCAATTAAGTACCTGGATGTATCTCCGGCAACTGTTTTGAATTCACTCTCCCCAACTGAGACATCATTTACATAAAACCTTACCTGTGCCAGTCTGGACAAGGATTTAACTGTTGCTTTTGCATGAGCAGTGTATTCATTTATGTCAACCCTTTCAGCACCGGGACTTGTCCATATTATCTCAGGAGGGCCTGATGGCAGTGGAGCCGGTACAATGACAGCTGGCTTTTGTTCGGTTATAGGTTCTTTTTTCTGTTCAGTGGCTGAAATATTCCTTTCGGCAACAAGCGGTTCTGCTTTCTTTTCAAGGTATGAGACTTTCAGATACTCTGCCTGAATCTCCGATTTTACGCCAACATTGAATCCAATTGCATTTCCGAAAGGTTTGATTCCTTTGAAATCTTTAATAAAGTTCTCATTAATATATAAATAAAATGTACTGCCTGTTTTAACAATCCTTATCTTATTTGAATCACTGATTTTCATGAAGATATTCTTCTGACTTCTGAAAACCTGTTCCAGCTTGCTGCTCTGCTTCACACCATATATATCGCCGGCAGAAGTCAACTCTATACGGTAATGATTGTAATCATTATTCATTCCGAAAACAAGTCCGCCGCTGCCGCTGATGATCTTAATTATTGTCTCTATTTCAAAATCCTTTGAATAATCAATTATGGAAGTGATATATGTCAATCCTGAGGATCCCTGAAAGTTTTTACATTTAACTGTATAAACTCCATTTTCAATACGAGCGCTTAAATACTGGTTTTCAATGAACCAAGCCCTTGAATTGCTGTCAAATTGTTCATCCAGTAATGCTTTACGCTCAAGAGAACCAAGGTCCGGCAACTGTACTGACTGAGCATCTGCTGTTATATAGCTTAGGAAAAGAAGTGGTACAGCTAAAAAAAACCTGTATTTCATTTTATGTCAGATGAATGGTTTTCTTGTAAATATAAAGAAAATACCGGCAGAATTCAAAGAGTTCAGGCTATTTTTGACCAACTAAGCCTGAGGGATTTGCAAAATGTTTAGAAATGTTTATGAAAAGCAAGGAAAGTCCTGTTGCCTTTCACCTTTCACCTACCTGTGAATAAAGTAACGTAACGCTACTCCGAATCCCAGATATCGGGTTTCAATGGCAGTTGATTTTTCTGACAGGCTTATTACTTCTCCGCTTGATGGAGAGAGATGAAATTTAGAATCCGTATCATTGTCTGACAGTCCGGATAATGATTTCAGATATTTCACTCCGGCTTTTACCTGAATTTTTCTGCTGATGGAAATGCCCAATCCTCCGAAAACAGATACATCAGTCCAGAGCTTTTTCAATTCAAGCATGCCGTCGGTTATTATTGCCTTGTTTGTGTAGAATTTGTGGTTTGGAAGATTCTCAAGGAGTACATTATATTCGGGATAGTATCCTTTATATGTAAATAGTCCTGTACTGCTGAATTTTGTTCCCATAGGGAGAGATATTCCGATTTCAGGTTCGGCAAAGAGTGTAATAACTTTTGATATTGGAATATTAAGGACTATCCCGGCTGGTATCCTTAATGATTTAACTGATTCATTTTCTGTAATATCTGAGCCTGTTACCCTGAGTTCATAAGTTTCATTTTCATCATCCTTAAGGTTAAAGGCATCTGTATAGGTATCAAGCTGCAAACTTGCCTTGTAGGTATTGAAAGCTATTGCAGTTTTAAAGCCAAATGCCCTTGAGACCATATAACCAAAGTCAATTGAGCCTGAAAGGGATGATTTTACAGATGCTTCCTCATTTATCAGTTGGAATGAACTTGTATGGTACAGGTCGGAATTAATAGTTCCTGCAGTAACACCAAAGAACACACCCGGCTTCAATTCACGGCCCATATCTGTTCCTTGTCCGCTGCAGATTACAGAAAGCAGAAGGATATATACAACCAGTATGTTCCTTTCGTACCTCATTTCGAAACTATTACTTTAGTAACAGAATATTCATTATTGCTGTCAGAAACATTGATATAGAAGATACCTGTGCTTAAATGGGAAATACTTATTTCCTTAATCGGTTCACTATCGGTTATTACAGTTCTTATTTCTTTAATTTTCCTGCCGTAGGTATCTGTAATAAAAATATTCACATTCCCTTCGGGCATATTGCTAAGCTTCAGGATAAAAGGACCTGTGGCGGGATTAGGAAAAACATCAATCGATTTTGCACCAGAAAGGGTCAGAGATCTGGAAGTATTTACACAACCATTTTTATCTGTAGTCTGGATAGTATAGACACCACTTTGTTTCTTTGCCTCATAGTACTGTGAAACGGCTCCCGATACAGAGAGGCTGTTTTTATACCACTGGTATTTGACCACTGAATCGCCCGGATTATAGCAAATCAGTACATCACCGGACCATTTTGATTTTATGCGTGGTACAAGTCCTGTCTGAACTTTTATTGAGCCTGCAGTGCCGTGACTGCTTTCCATGCCGCCCCTGTTTACTGCTGAAATCCTGAAGAAGTATGTCTGCAGGTGAGTAAGGCCGGCAATTACTTTAACTGTATCTGAAATACCACCTGATGTAGAATCAATTCTGACCATTTTATCTGCATCCGGTCCGGAATATATCCTGTATTTATTAAAATACAATCCCCTGTTTTTATTCCATTTCAGAGTAACCAGATCGTTGCACGAAATTGCAGTCAGGTTCACTGGGGCATCCGGAACCAATAGTCTCTGGTCAAGGAAAACGGCACCCATATCCATCCTTGTTGTATCAGGATCCCTGTCATCCGGATCAGTGATCCATTCTTTTAAATCCTTATCCTGATCCGGATCTCCTGAATCTACTGCAGGTGAGGCTGCGCTGAGGGTATAGATTTTATTTTGCCTGTCTGTATACAGGGGATCCTTCTCAATGTCGCCCTGGCCGGCTGTGAGATTTAAATAAGCATTATTATTGCCATAAACAATATTAAAGCTGTTGTTTATTATACTATTAGTGCTTACTGAAATACCTGATCCGCAATGCGATATAATATTGTTAAGAATAGTTGCCTCAGATTGGTCCCTTTCTATTGAAATGCCATTCCACAGGTTATTCACAATAGTATTATTCCTTATCACTAATTTTTTTGAAGGCAGACCACCCCATCCGCTAACAATGCCATGACCGGCATTGTCTGCAATTATATTATTGACTATTACTATATTAGAATCTCCGTTGACCAGAACTGCTGATTGGTCCGATTCAGTAATACTGAAACCACTTAATGTGGTATTTGAGGAAACAAGGTTCAGGTGACCTCCCCTGATTATCGATTTAAGAGGACCGCTGCCTTTAAGAGTAATTGCTCCGATATTATCTATTCCTCCCTGGTAAATGCCGGGTGCAACAAGCACAGTATCTGTATCAATTGTTCTTTCAATTGCCTCTTTCAGAGTGTTATAGGGTTTCAGTTTTGTTCCGTACTCTGTACCTGAGGTATTTGATGTGTCAACAAAGACGGTGTGACGTCCGTCGCTTCTGTAAACAAATTTTATATTGCCTATTTCCGATTCATTTCCGCTATCACCATCGTCGGCTCTTACAACAATAACATAAGCATCACCATCAACAAGGGCTGTGCCTGTATTATCCTTGTTGTACTCTGTTGACAGCAAGCCTGGAATTTTGCCACTCGACCACATTGTCCTGCTCCAGTCGGGTGTATACACAGCCACTTCACAGCGGGTTGCACCAGAAATTGTATTCCAGAAAACAGGGAAATCATTAACAGAAATAATGGAATTATGTTTGACATTGAGGCCTTTAGGATAATCAAGAACATTATTAATTGTATCCTTTAAAATAACTTTATTTCCGTCCCTGTCACAGCTGTTTATAGTGTAAACGCCTTTAAGTACCGGCACAGTAGTACCGGTTGAAAGAGTATACCGGCTGTCATTTGCAGTGCCGTCCCCATTAATCCCGTTATCAAAAAGTCTCTGGTGGTATTGTCCGGGGCCTTCAATCCATACAGAGTCAATATTATCAGCTCCCTGAGGATCTGATACATTTATCTGGCCATCGAGCCCCCACCACTCAATTAAACTGCCATCAGTCCAGTGCCGCGAACGGAAGAAGCTGCATATCATTACCGGATTTACTGTACTTGTGGAATAATAAAATACTCTGTTGTTCTGTTCACCGAAATTATTGTCTGCATCATAGGCATTTACAGTGAATGAATACATGTATCCGTTTTTCAGCGATTCTGAAGCAGTACCGTCAGAGTTGTAAACAATAGTTGTATCGGTAAAATTGTCCTTTCCCCAAACTGCTTTCCCGTTCAGATCTGTTACCCTTATTGTATATTTTGTTGCACCTTCAACTTTTTTCCAGGAGAATTTTGGTTCCGGAGTATTTACAACTTCACTCTGAAGAGGCGTAATATTTTTTGGATAATCAAGGACAGCCATAACATTTTTTGTTGTTTCAGTCCAGTTTCCTGATTTATCTGTTATTCTGAATTTGTACGGTCCAAGAACTGGAATTGCTGTTGTTCCGCCAAACCAGTTGTCATAATAACTTTTCTCGTTATTGCTGGTCAGTGTATATGTTTTCTGGTCGGGTCCGGTTACAATTACAGAAGCAATATCAGCAGAACCCTGTGGATCAAAGGAAGAGGTTGCGAAATGGAGATAGTAGCTCTGTCCTCCATTGTCAATCCCATAATGTCCTGAATAGGCGCTGGTATTAATAAGAACAGGAGAGTTGCCGCTTGTTGAATATATGAGTGAATTCCCATAATGATAGCCATAATTGCCCTTTGAGTCGAACGATCTTAGATCCCAGTAATAAACAGTACCTGTTTTAAGGTTCTGACCTGTTCCGTCAAAGTTGTAAGTCACAGTATTTGTGCTATATATATTAGAACCTCCCCAGGAAGGAGGCTGACCATTTGGTGTCACATATAGCTGATAATGAGTTACTCCCGGTACGTTATCCCAGCTGAAGACAGGAGTTGCGCTTACAGATACATGGTTAGTGGCAGGTAAAAGGTTCCTGGGATAGTCTATCCAGGCATACAGGGTATCAGACACTGTTGCTGTATTTCCCGATTTGTCCGTGACACGGAACTGGCATTGCCCGAGCTGGAGTTGTGAAGAACTCCTTGGCCATCCTGAAAACCTGCCGTCATTTTCCGGGTCAGAAAGAGTATAAGTGGTTCCATCAGGACCGGTGGCAATAACACTGGCTATGTCTGTTGACCCTTGCGGATCAGCTATATCAACCCACAAGTCATAGCCCCATTCTTCGTGTCCAAGATCGTCGCCGCCATGGTAAGTGACAACATTGTGATTTCCGATAAGGGGCTTTGCTACATCACTTGAAAAGACAAACTGCCGGCCATAGTGTTCACCAGAATTGTTGTTGTCATCAATCGCCTTTATAACCCAGGTGTAAAGCATCCCTTCCTTCAGAGCTTCTGTGGCCAGTCCGTCATAATTAAATGTAACAGAAGAAGTTGAGGCTGCCATATCCCATCTCCCCCATATCAGTTTTCCATTTATGTCATTTATCCATATTTCATTCCTTACCGCCCCTGATACAGTATTCCATGAAAATACAGGCGCGGCATTATTCAGTACAGCATTGTTAATGGGACTAACATTAGACGGAAAGTCAAGTGTGCCTGATAATGTAGTTGTTTTTTCAGTCCAGTTTCCTGATTTGTCTGTTGCCCTGTAAATATAAGTGCCGGCCTGGGGGGCAGTTGACAGGTTGTAAAACCAACAATCATAATATCCATCGGCATTGTCATCGGTGAGTGTATATATTGCACCGCCGGTGCCTGTAACCTTAACTGAGGCTATGTCGCTCAATCCCTGAGGATCAAGTACACGTATATTCAACTGAAGCCTGTAATCCTGATTGCCATAGTCGTCTCCGTAATGAGCAGAACGGACATAAGGATCAGTCAGAAATGGAGCTGATGTATTTGTTGAATAGACAAATGCTATCCAGTAATCCTGTTCTCCAATATTCCCATCAGCATCATAGCAATTGACTTCCCAGTAATAAGTTCCTCCGTTTGTAAATGATGAAGTGGCTGTAGCGTCATCATTAAAGGTAACTGATGTTGCAGCAAATCCGTTTTTTGACCAGATAGGGTTTCCGTTGACATCTGCAATAACAATATTATATCCGCTTGCACCTGCCACTGCATTCCATGAGAATACAGGTGATTGTGTTGATATTATGCTGTAATGGGAGGGAATGACATTCCGGGGGAAATCAAGTATTGCTGTTATATTATCTGTTGCCTCAGTCCAGTTCCCTGCTTTGTCAGTCACTCTGAATATATAGGTTCCGGTTGAGGGAGGGGTGTCGTAGCTTTGTGTCCACAAATCCCAGGTTCCATCTGTTTGAGGATCTGTCAGGGTATATGTAAGGGACGTGGGGCCTGTTACTACAACAGAAGCTATATCAGATGCTCCCTGCGGATCAGTTACGCTGACTGAAAAATACAATGAATATCTTTGCTGATTCCTGTCATTTCCTGAATGTCTTGATGTTGCACCCGGGGCACCAACAACACCCGGACCGTCAGCTGGTGAGGATGAAGCTGTAGCAGCTAAAAGCAAAGCAGCAGAGATGAAAAAAACTGAAAGCCGGACTTTCACTGATATATAATTAAAAAACAGACTCACCCTGCTGTGAAAATATTAACAATAAATAAATTTATCTTTTAAAATAAAACTCACCCCTCAATCCTGATGATTCCCGCGGGCTTTGCATTCCCTTGCTTTTCTGCTCCACCTGAACCCTGGTTTTCTTAAACACGCTCTCAACCGGTTGGGTTATAAGCATTTGCTTTACCAGTTCTTCAGTGTATAAACCATTTGCCCCTGAGCCATCAGCAGCTGTTGCTCCTTCAGCGGTTGCATAGGCGATAATTGTACCGCTGACATCTGAAATGAACCTGAATCCAGCTTCATTTCCCCTTACCCACGACCTGAATGGATTATTACGGCAGGCATCAAGTATTACAATGTTTATGTTATCAGGATATTTCTCAAATTCACCTACTATGTCGGTTACTGAAACGGCCTCCCATTTGCAGGAGGTCTTTTCTTCAATTACAGCATCAGTGGGGATCAGATAGTTAACCCCGTCAACCTGTATTCCATGTCCGGCATAATAAAACAGGGCCACATTATAATATGGCAGTTTCTGAGTGAATTCAACTAGGGCTTTCTCCATTTCCGCCTTGCCGGCATTTGTATGTTTGAGAACCTCAAAATTGAGCTCCTTAAGTGTTGCCTCAATAAGATTTGCATCATTCACCGGGTTTCTCAGACTTGTTCCGTTGTTATATTCAGAATTGCCAAATATCAGTGCGAGCCTTTTCTCGCTTCCTGTTTTGCTGAACCTGATAATCCTGTTTTCAGATGTTGTGCTTCCTGCAATATTTTCCGCAATAATATACACACTGTTGTCGCCTTCCTTTAATACTATCTGAGGTTTCCATATATAACTGCAGTTTTCAAGTTCTGATTTCTGAAATACCTTGGCAGCGCTAACCTGCAAACCGTTTACAAGAACCTGTGCCGACAGCAGCTCAGCCATCGATTTTATGCAAACCTCCATATTGAACACTTCAGTATTTACAATGGAGTTGGCACTGACCGGATTGCCCCATTTTATATCAGGAGGCTCGGCTTGTGGATTAGTAAAGTACCTCAGATCTGATTTAGTTGATCCAAGGCTGTTTGTAGCAATAAGGTAAATATTATTTGATCCTGGAATGAAGTCAAGAGTTTTTTCAATAATGAAACTGCCGGGTTCATCGAGTGAACTCCGCATTTCACCTTCACCTTTTGAGGAACCATTTACATAGAAAAGCGCAGACTGCAGCTCAGATCCGGATTTTACCTTAACCCTGACTCTTGCAGAATATGTTTCAAGGGCAGTATTTGTACCGGAAGGACTGACCCAGGTAATTTCCGGGATGACTGCAGCTGGCTTCAGCTCAGCAGGTTTTGCACTGTCAGGTATCTGTTTTATGTCGGAAATACCTGCTACAACTGTTCTTTCTTCAGGAACATTTTGTGTTTTCTCTGCAAGCAGTGGTTCTGTCACGATCTTTAACGATGAAACACTAAGGTAATCAACAGATATTGAAGAATTCAGACCAACACTGAATCCGGTTTTATTTCCATTTATAGTCAGGTTCTTAAGTTCCCGGAAAAGTATATCATTTATGAAAAAATACCAGTTATTGCCTGTCTTCCGGACGGTGATCTTATTTAAGGTTCCATTTTCATTGACGAGTCCGGTTTTCCCTGAGAACAGTCTGTCAATCCTGCCCTTTGAAGGCATATCGTGTATTATTGACAAATTCTTTTTTGGGTCGATCTCCACCCTGAAGTGTTCAAAATCATCTGTAAGTCCGAAAATCAAAGCTCCGGTGCCTGATTCAATTTTAAAAGAACCTTCTATCTCAAAATCACTGTTTAATTCAAGCGGAACAGGAATAAATGACAAACCTGATTGTTGCTTGTAGTTTTTGCAGGATATCCGGTAAGCTCCTTCTGAAAAACTGCAGGCGATCCAGTAATTATCTGTAATCCAGTTGTTTGAGTTATTGTCAAAGCTGTCAGTAAACAGTTCCGTTTTTTCATCAGGCGTAATATCAGTATAAGCCTGCTGGGCAATAATTCCGGAAAAGCTGAATATAATCAGTAAAACAATAATTAATCTGAATCGAATAAATCCCATGGGTAAGCGGTTAGGTTGCCGGTTTCTTCGAATGGTTCAATCAAAATTACTAAAAATACCTAATATATCAATCCCGGGAGGAACTAATTGTTGGTAGTGAAGTCTTGCTTTGTCGCCTTTCGCCTTTCGCCGTTCGCCTTTTGCCTTTCGCCTTTCGCCTTTTGCCTTTCGCCTTTCGCCTTTTGCCTTTCGCCTTTCGCCTTTAATTTATACTATCTTTCTTATTATCAGGATTATCTGGATGTCCGTCAGAATATGGCTTGGCATAGAGGTCTTCAACCTTAACTCTGCCTTCTTCATTGCCAGGGAGATAATCTGGCTGCTTTTTGTCTTCAGCGGCTTTGGCATTGAAGTATAAAATTGCAGAAAAAACAGGCATCAGAGGAAGTGTCAGTGCATTAACCAGAGAGGTAAGTATAAAATACAAGGGACTTTTAGTGACATCAGCTACTTCTGTAGCATTTCCTGGATTTATGATTGTTTTTAAGAAATCAGCAGAGAAAGGCAGGAGGATAAGACCTGAAAGAACCATTGAAATAACGAGCAGCATAGAGATGAAAACAGCCACCCATCCGAAGTTAGTCCAGAATCTGCGGTGAATCAAGGTGAATACCCTGCTTATCGTGCTTCCTATATCAGTGCCTTCAACAATCATTACCGGAAGAATGAAAAGGTAAATTGCAGCAATGTAGATAGCGGCGAAGAAAGCTCCCACCACAAGCATAAACAATCCGAGAACAATTGCTATTGCACCGGCAAATGAGAGCAGGATAATCAGAATCAGAAAAGGGATGTAATATTTAAGTGATCTTACAGCTGATTTCAGGATATTATTTTCGGTATCCACAGGGTTAACTATGATGTAATGCTGAATTATTACGGAGAATAGCAGGTTTATTAATGACAAGATTGCCATTGGCGCCATGAATTCCTTCAGTTTCTCAAGAAGTGCCATTGGATCCGTTTCAGACTGTATGCTGCTCAGGTCAATCATCATAAGTGATGAAAAATACTGCGATGTCAGGGCAAACAGGAGGGAGACAATAAAGAGCACAAGGAAGTTCTTTTTATAGAATTCCCATACTGAGTTCATCATTGTATCAATTGTGTAGGCTTTATAGAGCGGATGGTTTTTGTATTCTGACATATAAATTTTTTGTGCGAATTTAAACAAATAATAACATTCATCATTTACCCTTTCGCCAGTTCCTGAGTATGTAGCTGAAATTAGAAAATGCATTTTGCTTCTGTGCAGTGAAAATGCCTTCATTTGCCGCTTTAATATCTTCAATAGTGAAGAATACACCCGGATTGAATCTTTTAATTACATCTATTACCTCATTCAGCTCATTCCTGTGAACTATAGTATATATAAGGTGTACTTTTTCACGCGCGCCATGAGCTTCAACAACTGTGGCTCCATAGCCCTGACTATTAAGTAAATTGACAAGTTCCTGACCGCGTTCATTTGCAAATACCCTTATCATCTGAATACCCATAGCAAGTTTTTCCTCAATAATCATACCCACAAGATTCCCTGTTGCAAATCCTGCTGCATAGGCAACATAGTTAATATAATTGTCAAGATTCTGCATTATTTTGCTTATTGCAGTTATCCAGATGAGAACTTCAAAGAACCCAAGGATGGGAGCAATGTTCCTTTTACCTTTTGATACAAAAATAATTCTCATTGTTCCTATTGTCTGGTCGCAGATCCTGGCAAGGAAAATGAGGGCCGGCATCAGTACATAACTGAAGAATCCTGAGTCGTAAAATGAAGTTTCCATAGTTGTCCGGGTTGTTTAAGCAAATATATGTGAAAAGGTGCAAAGGTTCAAAGGTAAGTGAACAGTGATTATACATCAGGCAGAGACACTCTCCCCTGAACAATTTTGCGGCTTATCTGTTATTTTTTTGTGAGTACGACTTTGTCGGACAAAATCTTAAATATCTTTGAGTAACTTTAATTAAACAGCAGAAATATGAAAATCAGCAAATTGTTCTTACTTGTATTCCTTCTATCAGGAATTTTATTCAGTTTAGTTTCATGCTCCGGCGGAGGTGACAAAAAGGAAGTAAAAAAAGGTGTTGAATATTACAGGGGCCTTCAGTTCAGTGAGACACCTTATGACACAGAGAAAGGTGTTCACCCGCTTACAGCCGGTGAGGCTGCATCAATTAACAATTACAAGTTCACCTATGATGATGCTGGAAGACTGTCGTCAGTTGAATTCAACAGGAATAACGTGCTGCTTGCTTATTCTTCAATGGGAGGTGCTGCAAAAATAACTTATGAATATAAGGATAACAAGCAGATAAAGAGGTATTTCAATAAGGAAAATGAACAGATTGAATCAGCTGGTGTGTTCACAGCTGAGTATACACTTGATGAAAAAGGAAACCGGACTGCTTTGAAGTTTTTTGGAAAGGATGGTTCTCCTGTTGAGAACAGGAATAAGATTCATTCATGGGTGTGGTCAGTTCTTCCTGACGGAATGGTAAGGGAGCAAAGGTATAATCTTGCTAATGTGGAAGTTGTGATGAATCCTTTCTGTCCCTTCTATGAGCTCAGGTTTTCATATAACGATAAGGGATATGTTACAAGAATGGCTAACTACATGGCTGATACCCTCTATAACTGTACAGCTGAAAACTGCGGTGATATAGGTGTATCGTATTTTTCATTCACCCCAAATGAACATGGTGATATGCTTAAATTTGAAGTTTTCAATGTAATAGGACAGATGTCAAATCTTTACTGGGGCTGGTCAAGGTTCGAGAGAAAGGTTGATGAGAATGGCTATGTACTTGAAACAGCATATTTTGATCAGGATAACGAATACCTTGGAGGAAAAAACGTTCCTGTCAGTCAGAACAAATATGATGAACATGGTGCTCTTGTTGAGGTAAGAAATCTCGACAAGGACAGGAACCTGATAAATGACCCTAATAACGGAGTTGCAATAACCGAGTATAAGTATGATGAACTCGGAAACCGCATTGAAACAATAACATACGACAAGGACAGAGTTCAGGTGAAGCTTTAGTTCATGTAATTACTGCTATATGAAAAAAATATTGATCAGCTCATTGTATCTGACTGTTCTGGCTGTTTTTCTAGGAGCATGTTCTGGAAACAGGCAGGAGAGCAAACAGCCCGCTGAGGAACTAAAAACTGCTCCTGCAAAACCTGTTGTTGCAGTTGGTAATGAAACTTCATTGCTTCTGAAAGACCTGGAGGAAAACGGGGATTATGTAAACAGCCAGGTTTATCCTTCACTTATCAAGGCTTCAATTGTGCATGATAATCTGGGAAAGAATCAGCTTGTTGTAGACCTCAGAGCTGCAACGTTCTTTAAATCAGGACATATTAAGGGTGCAGTAAACAAGAAATTTGAGGATCTGCCATCCTGGTTTGAAACAGGCATTAAACCATTCGAGTATGACAAAATCATAATTGTCTGTGACGATGGACAACTTTCAGCCTATACAACCTGTCTTCTCAGGCTCATGGGATATGGTAATGTTTTCGCCATGCGCTGGGGTATGTCGGCATGGAATGATTCTTTTGCAAAAGATGGCTGGCTCAAAGGCCTCTCAGGCAAGTATGAGTCACAGCTCGATACAGTTGTTCATGAACGATCAGTCCCCGTTGCATTGCCTGAGCTGAAAACAGGTCTTGCCACAGGAGCTGAGATAAGCACCGAACGGTTCAGAAAGGTTTTTGCCGATGGAATAAATAATGTCCTTATAACTGCTGATGAAGTTTTCTCAGGTCCTCAGTCATATTATGTGATAAATCTTGAAAGGAAGGATAAATATGAAGACGGGC
The DNA here is from genome assembly GCA_964516485.1 of uncultured Rikenellaceae bacterium. Taxonomy (GTDB): domain Bacteria; phylum Bacteroidota; class Bacteroidia; order Bacteroidales; family VadinHA17; genus LD21. The sequence goes on along the minus strand of CAZEYY010000042.1, from coordinate 1,006 downwards.
ATATTCCCGGTGCATTCCGCTATAAACCCGATGGAACACTTGGTTTTCCTGAAGAGATGGGATCGATTCCATTTGACAAACCCGTTGTTGTATATTGCGGTACAGGACATAATTCGGCCTTTGCCACAGCTTATCTCAGACTGTTCGGATATGATGCACATACACTGAAATACGGAAATAACAGCTTTATGTATGAAAGGATGCAGGCCAAAAAGACGGCTTTGTCATGGCTTCCATTCTCATCTGCCGATGTCAATAATTTTGAAACCGTAAAATAGGTTTTAAATCCTTATGATTTTCAGAATTCCGGTCTGACTGTTGTGTCGGGCCGGAATTCAAATTTTTGTACTTCCGGCTCAGGATCTTCTGAAAGAATAAATATCTGTTCAAATCCCATCTGGCTTAGCAGCATCCATATTCGTGATGATATTGCGATATCACCGGATGCAAGAATAAGTTTACCGTCATACTCCCTGATCAGTTCCAGGTTTTTACCAAAAAGTATTGAATCTGCCTGAATGAAATGTACAGGAATTCCAGCAGGAATATGTTTTATAACATCTTTTTCGAGTGCTATAATAAGTTTGTTTCCTTCAATTGTATTCAGCATATCATGCATGACAATATTCGACATGTCATACGATCTGCCGGCAAGTTTTCCTGCATCAGGCTGAAAGTGTTTTTTACCTGATGCCCTGATTATTACAAGCGCAAGCAGCGGTATAATTACAAGCAGAACCAATAAATATCTTTTCATATCTTTCTTTCCTGAATCTGTATTTTATTTGAAACTTCTCCTTTTCTCCCTTCTTCCGCCTTCCGCCTTTCTTGTTCCTCTTTTCGCCCTTCGCCTTCCGCCTTTCTTATTCCTCCTTTCGCTCTTCGCCTTCCGCCTTTCTTGTTCCTCCTTTCGCCCTTCGCCTTCCGCCTTTCTTGTTCCTCCTTTCGCCCTTCGCCCTTCGCCTTCCGCCTTTCTTATTCCTCCTTTCGCCCTTCGCCTTCCGCC
>CAZEYY010000041.1:0-27414 GCA_964516485.1 uncultured Rikenellaceae bacterium | reverse complement strand
TTCAACGGCCTTGATATGAATATGGGCAACCTTTACAGGCTGTCGGATGCAAAAACCAGGTCGATCAGCCCTGAAAACTTTACCGGAGAGAAAGGAAAAGCCGGTATGGCTGATCCTGCCGACAAGGACAAACCAAATGTTGCAAACGCTGCCTATGCTGCAAGAGATCTCGGACAGGGATGGAAGGTAAATCCTTATATCCGCATTAAATCAGGCGAGACATACACTTTAGCCGAAATAACAGGACCGGGAGCAATTCAGCATATCTGGATGACACCTACAGGCAACTGGCGCTATTCGATAATCAGGTTTTACTGGGATGACGAGACAGAGCCCTCGATTGAATGCCCTGTAGGCGATTTCTTTGCAATGGGATGGGGAAGTTATGCTCACCTCTCATCACTTGCGATCTGTGTGAATCCGGGAAGCGCATTCAACTGCTACTGGACAATGCCTTTCAGGAAGAAATGCAGGATCACTATGGAAAACATAAATGATAAGGATCCGATGACTCTCTATTACCAGATCGATTATACCCTCACCGAGGTGCCTTCAGATGCTGCTTACTTTCATGCTCAGTTCAGAAGGTCAAATCCCAATGAATCATCAAATTACACAATTGTTGATGGCATAAAGGGAAAAGGTCAGTATGCAGGTGTTTACATGGCCTGGGGTGTACATAATAACGGCTGGTGGGGCGAAGGAGAGATCAAATTCTACATGGATGGAGATACACAGTACCCGACTATTTGCGGCACAGGCACTGAGGATTATTTCTGCGGTTCATACGACTTTGATACAGCCAAAAAGAATGCTGCCGGGGTAACTGAGGTAAACTATACAGAATTCTGCACTCCTTATGCCGGCCTGCATCAGGTTGTCAGGGGTGATGGACATTATAACGTCATGCAGAGGTTTGGCCTGTATCGCTGGCATGTGATGGATCCTGTCAGGTTTGATAAGGATCTCAGGATTACAATTCAGGACCTTGGCTGGCGTAAGGATGGAAGATATCTTGCTCAGAAGTCAGATATATCTTCCGTATGCTTCTGGTATCAGACAGAACCTCATGCAAAATTCCCGAAATTCCCTTCCTGGCAGATGCTTGAGGTTTATTAATGACCGGTTTTAAGTATTTTCCAGTTGTTTCTGATTGCCAGATGCAACAACCTTCGATTGGGATTCACGCAAACCGGATGGCCGATTTCCTCAAATACAGGAAGGTCTGAAAGAGAATCACCGTAGTACCACGACTCAGAGATTTTGATATTGTTTGAAGAACAGAAATCTCTGAGTCGTTTTATTTTCTCCTCTCCGAAGCAGAAATTTCCTGAGGCCTTACCGCTTAATCTTCCATCTTTGCATTCCAGTACAGTGCAGATTGCATCATCAAATCCGAAATATGATACAATGCGGCTGCATATCTCATAAGCCGAGGCTGACAGCACAACTACCCTTGCCTTATTCATTTCATGGTGGCCAATCTCAGCTATTATCTCATTGTCAATATGTTCCAGCAGTATTTTTTCAGTTGTGTCCTGGCAGAGCCTGTCGAATTTTTCATGAGGCATGCCTTTTGTCCAGCCTGCAAGCTTTTCTGACATTTCAACAGGCCCTTTTAATCCAAGTTTATATTGAATGTAAGAAAATAATACTCCCGGGACGGATGAAATTTTCAATAAGCCTTTCCGGGCAGCATTTAAAGCCAGCTCCCTGCCACTCACCTTTCTGATAAGAGTGTTGTCAAGATCGATGAAAACTGTATAAGTGAAGTTATTTTCCAAAGTAGTGGCTGCCATTTTTATTGTATATTATTTTTAGCGCTTTTGGAATAACCTTTACATCAAATTCCCTCGCAAATTGCAGCTCTCCGTCAACATGAAAAGGCACTTTTTCTGTGAATTCAAGTTTTATTTCCTGTACCTGTTTATAACTTATCCTTCTGTCCCTGATGTGTTTTCCCTCAGGAACCTTGAGTAGAAGATAAAAACGTTCAGTAAGATTAAGTTTTCTTATCATGCAGATATCAAGCAGTCCGTCATCAGCAAGAGCAAGAGGTGTAAGGAAGAAGCCCCCGGCAAATCTTCTGCCATTTGCAATTGTATTTATAAAGCAATCTGTTTCGGTTCTTTCATTGCCGGTAAAGCATATCATTCTTTTTTCCCTGAAGAACAGAAGGGTTTTCACAATATGCCATATATACTTGCTTTTGCCACCTTTTTTTACTTTTCCTTCCCCGGTATAATTGCATGCAGCTACCTCGGCATCAAAACCAAGCCCCATACCGTTCAGAAAAATAAACTCATTACAGGTTCCTGCATCCATAATCCTTTCTTCGGCACTGAAAAATACATCCCAGTCATGCTCATCAAAGCGGTTTGGAAATCCTAATATCTGAATGAAATCATTACCCGATCCTGCAGGAATGATTCCAAGGGTAATGTCAGGATTTCCGATCAGCGGTATTGCTATTTCATTTAGTGTGCCATCTCCTCCGGCCCCGATTATATATCTGAAGCCATTCTCAGCTGCTTTTGCCGATAGTTCTGTTGCATGACCGTGATATTCTGTAAGAAAAATCTCTGCATTCAGGTTTTTCCGGGCAATCTTGTCTTCAAGGACAGGTATTATTTTCCTGCCAAAGCCGTTGCCTGCCACAGGATTCACAATAAAGGCCCATTTTTGTTTGTTGTTTTTCATCAGGAAGCGATTAAGATGCTAATTGTCAGTAGTTTCAGTCGTGGTTGTGCTTTTCCTGTAGGCTGATTCTATGATAGATTTTACTGTTGAGATTATTTCACTGTCGGTTTTTGTGAGCAGGTTGTTCCTGCTGACAGGTTCATGGATTATTATTTCAAGATCGGCTCTGAAATTGATATGTGGACGGTTTTTTGGTTTTAGATCATAAAATCCGTTGAGAGTAACAGGAAGAATATCAGATTCATTGTGCCTGAGAAGGTAAATGAAGCCCCTGTAGAAACTGTTTATGTTGCCGTCGAGGGTTCTTGTTCCCTCAGGGAAGATGGCAACAGACTTGTTTGCCGAAGTTGTTATGAGTTCTTCAATCATTGCTTTTGTATTACGGTAACCGGGTTCCCTGAATGGGATATAGCCATTCATTAAAAGCAACCTTCCGAAGAGTGGAACCTTCAGCAGTCTTTCATGTCCGAACCAGGCTATGCCCGGATATAATGACATTATTGCAACAATATCAAAAAGACTGCCATGATTGGCAAGAAGGATATATTTTGTTTTACCGTCAAGAAATTCTGCCCCTTCAACCGAATACTTCTTGCCGATAATTATAAAGACAGATTTTGCCCAGATCATTGAAACTTTATTAACCGGCTTCTGAAGCCTGAGGAATGTAAGGACAAGTGTCAGGGCCACTCCGACTGCAGTAAAGGAGTAAAGTATTCCGAAAGTCATTACAGACCTGATTGCGGTTAATTGCCTTGACATTAATTAAATCCGTTTCTTATCATAAAATTAAGATAGTTAAAATTTCTAAAACTATGTAAATAATCGGTATAAAAAATTACTGCGTTCAATAAAATCAAACACTTTTATTAATTTTAAGAGTTGAATAAAAAATCAGAAACCAACAATAAACAACTGTTCAAATGGAAAATAAGAAAGATTTCAGCCGCCGCAGTTTTATTTCAAATACTGCAATGGCCACTATCGGTACTCTCGGAAGTGCAGCTCTGTTAAACTCCTGCTCCGGAAAAGGCTCAGCCAGGGAGGAGATTAAGTTACCTGTTTTACTGAACGAAGCTCCTGACGGTAAGGTTCTTAAGGCTGGTCTTATCGGTTGTGGCGGCAGGGGAACAGGCGCTGCAATAAATTTCCTTGACGCAGGGCCAAACCTGCAGATAACCGCACTTGGAGACATCTTCCAGGACAGGCTCGACAAATGTCGTGCTGAGCTTAAGACACAGAAGAATGTAGAGATTGCAAATGAAAACTGTTTTCTTGGATTTGATGCTTATGAAAAAGTGATGGATTCAGGAGTTGACATAGTACTTCTCTGTACACCTCCTCATTTCCGTCCGCAGCATGTTGAAGCTGCTGTGAAGGCCGGCAAGCATATTTTCATGGAAAAACCCTGTGCCGTTGATCCTGTTGGTGCACGCTCGGTTCTGGTGTCAGCCGAAAGGGCTAAGGAAAAGGAACTTTGCATTCAGAGCGGTACAATAAGGAGAAGCCAGAAGGATTTCATGGAAACTCACCGCAGGGTGCAGAATGGCGCTATCGGTGAAATTGTAAGTGCCCACATAATACGCAATGGTGGCGGACTGTGGGTCATAAAACGTCAGCCGGGATGGTCCGACATGGAATACATGCTCAGAAACTGGGCTAATTTCTGCTGGCTTTCAGGTGACCATATTACTGAACAGTTTATTCATGAGATAGATGTAATGAACTGGTATATAGGCAAGAATCCTGTTAAGGCTATCGGCTGGGGCGGGAGACAAAGAAGGGTTACCGGTGACCAGTATGATTTCTTCAGCATAGAGTATGTGTATGATAACGGAATGCAGGTGCATTGTGCTGCCCGCCAGATAACAGGATGCAGCAATATGACACATCAGCTTATAACAGGTACTGAAGGTTATGCTAATGCCAAGGGAACAATCTATAATCTTAAAGGTGAGGAAATATGGAAATATCCTTATCCCGAAGAAGGCGCTGCTGACCAGACCTGGAAGGTAAAGGATCCTTTTGTACAGGAACACATCAATCTTGTAACAGCAATAAGAACAGGTAATTACCTGTCAGATGCCATAGCCCAGGTGAACTCAACACTTGTTACTATAATGGGCAGGATGTCGGCATATACAGGTAAGGATGTTACCTGGGAGGAAGTAATGAACTCCGACCTTTACCTGGGACCGAAAACTTATGCCTTCGGACCGGTTGTGCCACCAATTCCGGAAGTGATCCCGGTAATTGGTGTAGAGCCTAAACTTTAATAAACAAGATGATGAACAGAAGAGAGTTTGCCAGAAATTCGGCCATGGCTGCAGCGTTTATTGCCACAGGCAGTCTGAACAGCTTTTCAGCAGCGGGTAAGCTTCCGCAAAGAGAGCTGAAAAAAGGAGTGATGTGGGGCAGCATTGCAATGGGAAAGACAATTCTTGAGAAATTCAAGTTTGCAAAAGATGCAGGTTTCGATGGTGTGGAGGTGATGAGTCATCTTAACAGGGCTGAAGTTCTTAAAGCTATTGAAGTTACTGGTTTGCCTGTTGCAAGCGTATGCGGCGAGCTTCACTGGAAATACCTTCTTTCTGATCCCGATCCTGTAATCAGGGAGCAGGGAGTAACAGCACTTAAGGTATGCCTTCAGGATGCTAGCGCCTACAATACTGACACTGTCTTACTTGTTCCGGGCCGGGTTAGTGACACTGTGACTTATGATGAATGCTGGATGCGAAGCACCGAAGAAATTAAGAAGGCACTTCCTTTGGCTGAAAAGCTGCAGGTGAAAATAGGGATAGAGAATGTCTGGAACAACTTTCTTCTCAGCCCGATGGAAGCTGCAACTTACGTCGACCAGTTTAAGAGCCCCATGGTAGGATTCTATTTCGATTGCGGAAATATACTTGCATACGGATGGCCGGAACAATGGATAAAAATACTCGGCCGCCGTCTTGCAAGGGTTCATATCAAGGAATTCAGCAAAAAGCTGGCAGGTGAACAGGGCAACAGAGCCGGATTCGGTGTAAAATTACAGGAAGGTGATGTAAACTGGGCTGCCGTTATGAAAGCCCTTGACGATGTTAACTATCACGGTTGGACGACAATTGAACAACCTGGTGGCGAGACACCTGAGGGGCTTGCCGACCTGTGTAACAGGCTGAAGAATATACAGCGTAGCTAAAGAATATTTCGGCAGAAGGCGGAAGGCTTAAGGCAGAAGGGAAAATATTCTAAACCCTTCTGCCCTTCGCCCTCCACACTCCACCTTTCGCCTTTCGCCTTTTTTACCGTTCCGAATTACTTACAAATGCAATCGACTTGCTGTCGGGTGACCATGAAGGAACATTTATTGTACCCTGGCCACCATACAGATAAGCAATTACTTTCGCTTCTCCTCCGTTTACAGGCATAAGCCTGAGCATCACGTTCTTATATGAAGGGTGGTCGTTTGGTGACACCTCAGGTGGGAAGGAAATGAAAGCAATCCATTTGCCGTCAGGGGAAATATGGGGGAACCAGTTATTGAACTTGTCTTTTGTTATCTGTTCCCTTCCTTTGCCGTCTGATTTCATCCTCCAAATCTGCATTGAACCATTGTGATTACCGTTATAATAAATGTATTTGCCATCAGGAGTGTATTCACAGCCGTCAACATGTTCACCTGCCTTTATGTTGGTCAATGCAAGCTCTTTGCCACCTTTTATGGAGTTCTTATAGATGTTGTAAATGTTTTTACCGTCTCTCTGGGCTACATAAACAACTTCCTGGTTATTCGGATTCCATCCATGCCAGTATGAAGGAGTGTTTTCAGTAACCATTTCAGGTGTGCCTCCTTCAATAGGGAGAACATAAACTGTTGAGCCACCGCCCGGCATACCGTCTCTGTGATGGCTGATGGCAAGAAGTTTGCCGTCAAAGGAGATACCGTGATCGTTATTGTTCCGGTTGGCAAATCCGGTATTGAGTTTTTCAAGTGCTCCGCCTTCTGCAGGAATTTTATACAGTGAACCATCCATGTTGAAAAGAAGCTTTTTTCCGTCCGGCATCCAGTTCGGCGCCTCAAACCTGTCATTCTTTTCATATATCACCATTCTCTTACCGTCAGCGACAGTCATTGTTTCGAGCCTGCATCCAAGGTAGCCACCCATGTTTGGATCATAATTGTCTGCCACCGGTCTGTCGATCCTTACATTCCATACTTTTGCTTCTTCCATTACTTCAGGATCATGAGAACAAATGAATATGCCGGCAAGTATCTCATCAGGCATGTAAGGCATCTCGTTTGATCCGATAACTTCAAAGGGCTGTCCGGGAAGGGCAGCACGCATTGTTATTTTTTTGCCCGTCCTTTCTATCTGAAGCACATTATACCATGATGAATCGGCAAAAAGCTCATCCTGGGGATCCCGCATCGGAGCGCCATAGGTTCTTCTCCACTGAAGGACTGTCAGTCCGTCGCCATGAAGCGTTGCTGTGCTGTGTGCAGATTTGTCCGAAGTTGTTTCCCTGAGCATTAAGCCCACCTTCCTGTGAGCATTCGTCCCCTTTCCGATAAATGCGAAATTTGCAGTTATCATGAAATCTCCTTTCATTTTATTGAAAAGATAGAAGAATTCATCCCTTTCAAACCATATATTATATCCGCCACCCCTGAGTGTATAGCTCTGATCAGCAGCGTTGTAAACTGCTGAACCTTTGACTTTTGGATTGCCAATGTCGGAACTCATGGTAAAGATACCTGCAGGTTGGTTCTGGGCTGATGCCGCAAGAAAAATACCTGAAAACAGAAATGCCAGAATAGTTCTCATAGTTTTATTATTAGTCATTATAAATATAATTATCTCTTATTAAGTTGGTATCACTCAGGTAATAAATAGATTTTTATTTAACAATCTTTAAATAATGAAATATATTTAGCATATCAAAAATAGTTTTATTTATTTTGAGATAATTATACTTTAACAATCAATTGACCAGACATTAAACTTTACCTGACTTAAAAAACAAAACTATGAGCGAGATTCTTGATAAAATAGCATTATGTGTTGAGTTTGGAAAGATAAACAAGGTTTCACCATATCCGCCTAACATGAAAGACCAGGACGGGGCTGATGAACTTACAAGGCAGGCGCTTGATTCAGGTGAAAAACCCGATGCAATTCTTGAGAATGCTCTCGTTCCGGCTATGGCAAAGGTTGGTGAGAAATTTTCAAAAAAGGAAATTTATGTTCCTCAGATGCTTATGGCTGCAAAAGCAATGAACAGCGCAATGGCTCATCTTAAGCCTTTTTTCCAGTCGGGTGAAACAAAAAGAAAAGGCAAATTCATTGTTGGCACAGTAGCCGGCGACCTTCATGATATAGGAAAAAATCTTGTTGCAATGATGATTGAGGGAGGAGGCTGGGAAGTAATTGACCTTGGCGTTGATGTAGGAACAGATAAATTTCTTTCAGCTCTTGATGCGAATCCGGGAGCTGTAATCGGCTTGTCGGCCCTTCTTACAACAACCATGGAAAACATGAAGCAAACTGTTTCGGCAATCAAGGAAAAACACAAGGACTCAAGGATACTTGTTGGCGGAGCTCCGGTTACAATGGAATATTGCCAGAAGATAGGCGCCGATTTTTATTCACCTGATCCTCAGGGAGCTGTGAATTACCTCAAAACCCTCGTTTCATAGCAGAAAAATACCTGAAATATGAGAACTGTATTGCGTGGCAAAAGCAGGGAGGTCCTTATTGATACCTCCGGGCCTGTTGTTATTATAGGTGAATCAATAAATCCAACAAGGCGGAAAAAGCTTGTTACAACTTTACAATCGAATGATTTCAGTTACGTGCTTGAACTTGCAGAATCGCAGATAAAGGCTACAGCTGAAGTGCTTGACGTGAATGTGGGATTTCCAGGTGTTGATGATGTAAGGCTGCTTCCCCTGGCAGTTCAGGCCCTAAATGAGAAATTCGATGTCCCTCTTTGCCTTGATTCTCCAAATCCGAAAGCCATTGAAGCTGCACTGAAGGTGGCACAGGGCAAATGCCTTATTAATTCAGTGAATGGTGAAGAAAAGTCAATGAATGCGCTACTTCCAATAGCAAGGGAATATGGAGCTGCTATAATTGCTCTGGCTATGGATGAGGAAGGAATAACTCATGATCCGGAAAAACGGCTTAAAGTTGCTGAAAAGATACTCGGGAGGGCGGTTAAATCAGGCATAAAGGAAGAAGATGTGGTAGTTGATCCGCTTGCAATGGCTGTAAGCGCTGATCCCAGGGCTTGTATTGTAACCCTTGAAACAATAAGGCTTGTTCACGAAAAGCTTGGTCTGAACATTACGCAGGGCTCCAGTAATATTTCATTCGGACTGCCTGACAGGGAGACACTTAATGCTGTACACATGTCACTTTCAATAATGTATGGACTGACATGCCCTATAGCCAATCCTGAAAAAATTGCTGTTACAGTCAGGGCTGCAGATCTTATCCTGGGCCGTGATGATTTTGCGATGAGATATGTTGAGCTTGCCCATTAGGTTTGCCTCTGAACTATAAATAATTTATAATATAATGTCGGGTATAAAACCTGCCAGAAGATGGCAGCCTGCTTTTTATCCTTTCAAAAAGGAGCCTTTCGGCAGGAGACTGCTTGCTAAAACCGAGCTCCTTGTTAAGGGCCCGCTTTTCGGATGCAGGATGTGCGGAAACTGTCTGTTGCAGGAGACTGCTTTTATCTGCCCGATGGAATGTCCTAAAGGCATGAGGAACGGGCCATGCGGAGGGGTAACACCTGAAAAGAAATGTTACGTTGATGAGACAAGGCTTTGTGTTTGGGCTGCGATTTATAAAAGGGCTCTGGCAACAGGCAGGCAGGAACTCCTTCTGGAGGTCCTTCCACCCCTTGATTACGACAAGGTTGGTTGTGAGACATGGGGAGATGTTATCCGACAAACAGGAAAAACCGGTACAGCTAAATTCATTGGCAGTCTTTTTTCAAAAGATAAACAGTATAAAGCAGAAGTCTGGGATTCAGTTTTCAGAAGCATCCGCCAGCCTGAGTGGTGGAATGGGGATTCTGCTTATCATGCCCCCTCTCCCGGAGAGCCTGTCTCACAGTTGGAAAAGAAACTGAAGTCGGGTGTCTTTGTTGTTGCCACTGAGGTGACACCTCCTTTAGGCTCTTCAACAGGAAAGCTGAAACGCGACATTGAGTCTGTAAAGCCTTTTGTTACTGCCATCAACTTCACTGATTCATCATCTGCCCGTGCTAAAATGTCTAGTCTGGCATGCAGCAGGATAGCTGTTGAGCTGGGGGCAGAACCTGTCCTGCAGATCACATCACGCGATACAACACGAAGTGCATTGCAGGGAGACATTATTGGAGCGAACAGCATGGGTATCTTCAATGTACTGTGTATAACAGGCGATAATCCGCGGGTTGGTCCTTCTCCGGTAAGCTCAATGAATATGATTGATATCGATTCGGTTCAGATGCTTTGGATATTGCGGAGGATGCGAGATGAAGGCATTTATCTTGATGGCAGAAAAATGAAGGAGAGCCCGAAGCTCTTCCTTGGTGCGGCAACTTCTCCCTTTGCCTGTGATCCGGTACTTCAGGCAATTAAGGACACAAAAAAAGTCAATGCCGGAGCACAGTTTTTCCAGACAAACCTGATCTTTGAACCTGAAAGGCTTGATCAGTGGCTTGAGCAGCTGTACAAAAGAAATATACTTGATAAGGTACATATATTAATAGGTGTTGCGCCTATAAAGGGATATAAGACAGCAGAATATCTCCATACAAAGGTGCCGGGAGTACGCTTGCCTGAAAAAGTTCTCGACAGACTTTCAAAGGCAGGAGAATCAGCTCCTGAAGAGGGTATACAGATTGCTCTTGAAATAATCGACAGGATAAAAGGCAAACAGGGAGTGAACGGTATACATATTATGACGCTTGGATGGGAAGCTGCAGTGGAACGTATTGTTAAAGAAAGCGGACTGGCTATATGATGCACAGAAAATTTCAGTATTCATTCAGCGATCTGGATATTAATGCTTTACAGGTGGAAAAGCTTCTGGGCTATGATGAAAACGGAGATCGTTCAGTTATTCAGTTTTTTATTGGAGAAGCCCTGGAAGAAGCTGCATCTTTATGCATGGCTAAAGCAGAATATAGAATTTACAGGGAGGCCATTCTTCAGCAGGATACCCGGTCACTAAAGACAGGAGATGTTGTTTTTAATATTAACAAGATAGTATTCAATCAGATAAAGAATCTTGAATCGCTTGCTGTATTTGCATGCACTGCCGGTGAAAGACTTGGAGAAAGGAGCCGCGACCTTCTTGGTACGGATCCTCTCAGGGGGTATATTCTTGATGTAATAGGCAGCCTTGTTGTGGATGCTGCTGCAGACCTGATGCAGAGTGAACTGGAGATATCTCAGAAAGAGTCAGGACTAAGTATAAGTAACCGTTACAGTCCGGGATATTGTGGCTGGGATGTGTCCGAGCAGCATAAACTTTTCAGTCTTCTTCCTGATAATTTCTGCGGGATTGAGCTTACAGGATCAGCCCTGATGCACCCTGTTAAATCCGCCAGCGGGATTATAGGCATAGGGCACAAAATAAAATACAACAATTACACCTGCAGTTATTGTGATATGAAAGATTGCTCATATCGCGGCCTTAAGGACGATAAGGATGCAAAACACAAGGGTTCAATGGCCTGACGGTGTTGTCCTGCTGTATTCAGTGAAAGCTTCTGCAATGCCTGCCTCCCTGGTATCTCCTTCATGTACCAGCACCCTGTAATTGAGTTTCAGAACAGTGCCCTTCTTCATAAATATATCCTTTTCATTTTCAGGCCAGAACATGGGAGTAGGCGAGAAGAATCCATAATCTCTTGTAAACCATGGTGAAGGATACCAGGGATTTGAAGGATGCTGCATTATTGCAATACCTTCAAAAGCTGTTCCTCTTTTTCCATAATAATCAATCCAGGCTGATTTCGACCCGAATGTATCCTTTTCATTTTTCTTCCCCTCAGCGTTGATCATTGTGCCTCCGTATTTCACTGAAATATCTGCAGCCACCCTTGCGCTGAACAGTGAATGGTTGGTTTTGAGTATTGTAACGTCAGTCAGCATTTCCATCATGATACTGAAATCTATCTGATACCTGCCCCTGGATGGCGAGGTAATAATGATCCTTCTTGTGTCCTTTACCGGGGATACAGCTTCAGGACGGCTCCAGATACATTCGTCATCGATAATTACTGTATCGCCTCCCTGTTTTGTTACCTGTGCATTAACAGAAATTATCCTGCCTCTCTCAAGATCTTCCTGCCACCAGTTTCCTCCATTTACAAGGTCGCAGCCGAAAAACAATGAACTATGATGAGGGTATTCGCTGTTGCGCATTGATGTGACTGAAGTGCCTGTGAATGGCCCGTTTACGGGGAAAAAGAACGGGTACTTTTCGTTTTCACTGAAAATATATGATGTGAAAAATTTACCGTTAATTGTCACATCTATTCTACTGCCTGTTTTTACGGCTTCTATTTTTGCTGCAGATACTGCAATAGTGAAAGTCATGAAAAGTATTACTGTCAAAATTGTATTCAGGTTCTTTTTCATTTGGACTTTTTGATTTTGTTTTTAATTAGCAATGCAAGAGTTTTATAAATTCCTATTTAGGAAAATTCTCATTGGAGAAAATTCTCATTGGAGAAAAATCCTATCGGAGAAAATTCTCTTTTAGGAATGTAACTGTCAGAGAAATTTATTCTTAAGGAATGCCTGTTCTCAAGAGATTCATATAATATATTTTAATAATAAGCAGTTGATTTTAATTCGTATAATGCAGTCTGCTGTTATTCATAATTTTATGTAATCTGTACCATAGGGAAAACGTTGTGGTCTTGAAAGCATCCTGTTGGCTTCTTCATCATTCAGAAATAGTTCCCTTGCCGGATCCCAGGTCAGTTTTCTGCCGGTCTTCATGGCAATATGCGTTAAAAGGCAGACAGAACAGGCCCTGTGGCCAGTCTCAGCAGGCGATATCGGTTCCTTTCTTGTCCTGATGCATTCAAGCCAGTTTCCATGTTGTTCATCGCTGACATACAAATGCACTTCGTTATCCTTTATTACAGAAGTCAGTAATGACGGATTACTTGCATCGAGGGCTTTTGTATTTTCTGTTTTTGAAACAGGATCAGATGGTGATGCTGTATATGAGCCCCTTGTGACAAAGATCCAGCCTTCTGTGCCTTCATACCTGATTCCATTTGGGTAAGCCCCTGATGTGTACATTGTTATACCATTGCTGTATTCCGCTTTCGACATGAAATCACCATGCACATTCCACAATCCCGATTTCGGGAATTCAGCAACAGCTTCAACTGATACCGGTCCGGTCATTTCCGTATCCATACCCCATGCTGCAGAATCGAAATGATGCTGGCCCCAGCCTGTAATCATTCCTGCCCCGAACTGCTCACATCTCAGCCATCCGGGTCTGTCAGTCAGACTTTTCTGGGGATGAACCCTCGTCTCAGTATAATAAACCTCCGGAGTGGACCCCAGCCACATATCATAGTTCAGATTTTTTGGCACTATCATTTCAGGAGCTTCAGGTCCTGCCGGGTCACCGGGCAATCCAATTCTGACAGTATGAAGATTTCCTATTCTCCCGTTTCTTACAAGTTCTGCAGCAATCCTGAATTGTGGCATTGATCGCTGCTGTGTTCCGACCTGGAAAATGACTCCCTTTTTTCTGACAATATCACTCAGTAACCTGCCTTCTTTAATTGTAAGTGAAGTCGGTTTCTGAACATAGATGTCCTTTCCGGCAAGGGCAGCTTCTATGGCAGGTTGTGCATGCCAGTGATCGGGAGTTGAAATTATAACGGCATCTATATCCGGATTCTGAAGCATTTTTCTGTAATCATCATATATACTGACGTTCACATAGCCTGCTTTGCCTGTTTTTCCTTTGTAATAATCTTCGATAAACGCTTTGCCAAGTCCTGCCCTTTTTGAATCAGTATCTGCCACTGCAATTACCCTTGCAGAATCATATTTAAGTGTTTCCGGAAGATCGTGTGTTGAAGCTATCCTGCCGAAGCCGATCTGGCCGATATTTATTTTTTCACTTGGTGCGCTTTTCCCGAATACCGTCGATGGTACAATCAATGGGAATCCACTGAATACAGCCGATACCGCAACTGTTGATTTCGCTGAATTCTCAATGAATTTTCTTCTTGAAATTGTTGTGTTTTTCATTATTCTCCTTATCCTGTTAATTCCACAGGTAAATTACATAAATTTTGTGAACATATACATCCTTCCGGCTTTGCCTATTTTCGTATATTTGAATTCTCTGATGTGAAATCACATAAGAAATTACACAGAGCTACACAAAGGGACACAAAGGGACACAGAGTTACACAGAGAAATACTATATGCTGTTACTTGGGATTGATTTAGGAAGTTCATCAGTAAAGGCCTCGGTAATCGACGGTGAGACAGGTAAATGTCTGGCAACAGCCTTTTCTCCGGCTGATGAAATGACGATAATTGCAAAGAATCCGGGATGGGCCGAACAGGAACCTGATATCTGGTGGGAAAACCTGAAGACAGCCGTAAAGGCATGCACTGCAAAACTTGGCTCCATGTCCGGGGCTGTGGGAGCCATCGGAATATCTTACCAGATGCATGGCCTTGTTGTAGTTGATAAAAATATGAAGGTTCTCAGACCTTCTGTTATCTGGTGCGACAGCCGGGCTGTGGGATACGGAGAGATTGCACTGATTTCAATGGGCAGAGATTATTGTTTGTCGCATCTTCTGAATTCTCCCGGTAATTTTACAGCATCCAAACTGGCCTGGGTAAAGGAAAATGAACCCGGAATATTTGAAAAGATCTATAAGATTATGTTGCCTGGCGACTATGCGGCAATGAGAATGACAGGCAGGATAAGTACATCATTTACAGGTCTGTCGGAAGGTATTTTCTGGGATTTTGCAGATAACAGGATTTCCGGGGAGCTGCTTGAATATTATGGTTTCAGCAGTAATCTGCTTCCTGAGCCACAATCATCATTTTCTGTTTCCGGAACACTGACAGGTGAAATCGCTGCAGAACTGGGTTTAAGGGCAGGCATTCCGGTATCTTACAGGGCTGGTGATCAGCCGAATAATGCCCTGTCTCTCAATGTTCTGAATCCTGGTGAGGTTGCTGCAACTGCAGGTACTTCAGGTGTAATATATGGAGTTACCGATCAGACTCAATATGATGAACATTCAAGGGTTAATACTTTCCTGCATGTGAATCATACAGATAAAAATAGGCGGCTCGGTGTGCTTTTGTGCATAAACGGGACCGGTATCCTTAACTCCTGGGTTCGAAGGATCACGGGAGCAACTCTTTCCTACAGCGAGATGAACGGTCTTGCCGGACAGGTAAGCGTAGGTTCGGAAGGCATCACTATACTGCCCTTCGGTAACGGTGCAGAAAGAATGCTTGAGAACAGGGAAACCGGTGCACATATTTCAGGCCTCGATTTCAACAGACACAATAAGGCTCATATTTACCGGGCTGTTCAGGAGGGTATTGCCTTTTCATTCAGGTATGGTCTCGACATAATGAATGAAACCGGCATTGATCCAAGGATAATCAGGGCAGGAGAGGCAAATATGTTTCTGAGCGGGATCTTCAGGGAGGCTCTTTCTTCAATTACCGGCACTGTAATCCACCTTTACAATACCGATGGATCGATAGGAGCTGCCAGGGGAGCAGGTATCGGCTGCGGATTTTACAAGTCAGAATCTGAGGCCTTCAGAGGACTTGATACAGTGATGGTTACAGAGCCTGATGCTGAAAAACAGTCTGCGTATGAAGAAGCTTATGAAAGATGGAAAGCTCATCTTCTTTCAAAATTGTAGAAATATTTAACCTTATAAAAACTCTAATTATGGCAATCAAAGGTAAAACTGAAGCATATCCCGGTATAAAGAAGATAAAATACGAGGGAGCCAAATCGAAGAATCCGCTGGCTTTCAGATGGTATAATCCCGATCAGCTGGTTTCGGGCAAAAAAATGAAGGACCATCTGCGTTTTGCTGTTGCCTACTGGCATTCATTCTGTGGTGACGGAAGTGATCCTTTCGGAAATGCCACAAGGGTTTACCCCTGGAAGGATGCAAAAGGTGACGATAAGATAAAGCAGAGGCTTGATGCAGCATTTGAATTTGCCACAAAGCTTGGCGTTGAATACTACTGTTTTCACGATACTGATATTGTAGGGGGCGATTGTTCGGTGTTTGAAGTTGAGAAGAAACTGGGCCAGTATGTTCCTGTTATGAAGAAAATGCAGGAGCAGACAGGCGTGAAACTTTTGTGGGGAACTGCAAACCTGTTTTCACATCCGCGCTATATGAACGGAGCAGCAACAAATCCTGACTTTAATGTCGTAACAAATGTTGCAGTTCAGCTTAAGAATGCAATTGCAGCCACCGTAGCACTTGGCGGAACAAACTATGTATTCTGGGGGGGACGTGAAGGATATATGAGCCTGCATAACACCGACATGAAGAGGGAGCTTGATCACATGGCAATGATGCTTACAATGGCCCGTGACTATGGAAGGAAAATAGGCTTCAAGGGTACCTTCCTTATTGAGCCAAAACCCATGGAACCTTCCAAACACCAGTACGACTATGATGCTGCTACAATAATCGGTTTTCTCAGGCATTATAATCTTGATAAAGACTTCAAGCTGAATCTTGAAACTAATCATGCCACGCTTGCCGGGCATTCCTTTGCTCATGAATTGCAGGTTGCAGCAGATGCAGGTGCACTGGGAAGCATCGACGCAAACAAGGGCGATTATCAGAACGGATGGGATACTGATGAGTTTCCGACAAACATCTATGAAATAACTGAGGCGATGATGATAATTCTCCAGATGGGAGGATTCAAAAACGGAGGTATAAATTTCGATGCGAAAATCAGAAGAAATTCAACTGATGCTGAAGATTTTTTCATAGCACATATAAGCGGGATGGATACCTTTGCAAAGTCGCTGCTCATAGCTGATAAGATACTGAAGGAGAGTGACTATCTTAAAATGAAAAAGAGCAGGTATTCGTCATTCGACAAAGGAAAAGGAAAAGATTATGAGAAGGGAAAGCTTACCCTCGAAATGCTTTCAGATCTTGCCCGCGAAGCAGGAGAACCTAAGGTTATAAGTGGCAAACAGGAGCTGCTTGAACAAATGATTAATATGTATTTAGTCTGATTGTTATGAGTAAATCACAGCTTGTTATTGAAAAAAAGAGCAGGTTTGGTTTCGATAAAACCGTTCAGGTGCTGACAGAGACAGCTGAGAAGCATGAGTGGAAGGTTCCTTTTATTCATGACCTTCAGCAGTCATTGGCAAAATCAGGGAAACATGTGAAACCGGTTAAGGTTATTGAGATCTGCAAGCCTCAGTTTTCCGGAAAAATGCTTGAACTTAACGATGAAAGAATCATTTCGGTAATGATGCCTTGCCGTATATCAGTATACGAAAAGGAGGATGGTAACACTTACATAGGGCTTATAAATGCCGGAGAGATGGCAGCTGCTTTACCTGAGAATATTGCTTCAGTGATGAAGGCTGCCGCTGATGAGACTTTCCAGATTGTAAAAGCTGCAGAATGACAAGTATCAGCGAAAAACAGCGCAATCTGCGGGAAAACATAAATTAATTTCCCACAGATTGCCGCTGATTATTAAGAAAGTATTTTCCTGATTGATGATTTTTCTGCTTCCGACAGGGTATCTATCTGCTGCAGAAAATTTCTTATGCGCGTTTTGAAGTTCCAGCATGTCATCTGACGGAGCGAAAGTCGTCTTGCCAGTTCGTACGATGACAAATCTTCCTTTCCCTTACATACATTATAAGCTATGTAAAAAGCCTTGTGTACCGGGAATTTGCAATTGTGAAAAATAGTGCCCGCGGCTGCCGATTCCTCAGTCTTGCATTTGGTACATCTACGTGAAAAAGGCGTTTTTCCCGCACAATGATTTGTATTTCCGCATTTCCTGCAGGTAAATCCATTTTCCCATTTTACTTCCGCCAGGAACCGATAGCATTCTTCATCGCTGCTGAACAGTAATTCAAGCTGTTTGTCAGTGAGCTCCCTGTTAAAAATGACACCCATAAATCTGTTTTAAAATGCAAAGATATAAAAAGTGATAATAAAAAGATTTAAGTGATACTATTGCGATTTAAAAATATCTGTTTTATCTTTGCATCGTTTTATAAGATGAAAATGGAAAACAGTTGCAAGATAACCCCAAGGCCGAAAACACTAAAAGAATTCTTTACCTCGTGGTATCTGTGGAGACCTTTACTCGGGATTTTAACCGGACTTGTTATAGGTTTTATCTATTACTACCTTGTTGAATTCAGCGGAGATAAATTTGAAATAACAAATGACGGATGGAGGAGTATTCTGCTTGCCGGTTTTATGGGATTCTGGGTTACAAGCAGTCCTTGTTCAAGATTGGGAGGAAGGTGTTGATATGGCTTACAATGAGATAAATACACGGTACAGTGAGCTGGCAGAATCGTCATGCTGCCTTTCATGCGGAGGAGCAATAAACTATTCCGAACCACTACCGGGAGAAATATGTGTTGATCTGGGCAGCGGAAGAGGAAACGATGTACTACGGCTGGCTGAGAGGGTTGGTGAAAACGGTTTTGTATATGGCATTGATATTTCTGACGGGATGATAAGGAAGGCCGTTTCAACTGCTGAAAGGCTGGGGGTGAAAAATGTAAAGTTCATGAAATGTCCTCTTGAAAAACTTGATATTGAGAGCAGTACAGTAAACATGGTTATCTCAAACTGTACTATTAACCATTCCTCAGATAAGCAGGAAGTGTGGAATGAAGTATTCAGGATATTGAAAAAAGGCGGACGTTTCGTTGTAAGCGATATTTATTCATCAGAACCGGTACCTGAAGAATTCCGGAATGATCCGGCAGCTGTGTCGGAGTGCTGGGCCGGGTCGGTAACCAGGGAGGTGTATCTTGAACAACTAAAGCAGGCCGGGTTCAAAGACATCAGGATAATAGAAGAATCCCAGCCATACCCTAAAGGTAAAATAACCGTTTCAAGCTGGACAATTGCAGGCATCAAATCTGAATGCAATTGCGGAACCAAATAAACTGAAAAACTGATAAATATGACAAAGAAAATTATTTTATCATTGCTTGTCTCTTCACTCTTTTTCTTAAATTGTAACTCTGAAAAACCTGCGGGTGCAGCAGCACAAACAACAGGCGGAGAGTCAGTTGTGAAGCTAAATACTGAATTGTTCAAAAAGCAGGTTTTCAACTATGAGAAGAGCAAGGAATGGAAGTATGAGGGTGACAAACCGGCAATAATTGACTTTTATGCTGACTGGTGTGCCCCTTGCCGACAGCTCTCACCGATCATTGAAGAACTGGCGAAGGAATACGACGGGAAAATTGTAGTCTACAAGGTAGATACTGAGGCGGAAACAGAGCTGACGAGAAATCTTGGAATTTCAGGCTTGCCAACCCTGCTGTTTATTCCTTCAGAAGGAAAACCAAGTGTGTCAATGGGATTAGTGCCAAAAGAGACCCTTAAAAAGGCAATAAATGATATATTAAAAGTAAATTAGCATTATGAAGAGCGTAATCAGAAAGAAAGAAAAGAAAAGCAATGTTAAAGTTGCACAGTGCTGTGCCAAAACATCAAAAACCGTAGCTGGCTGCCACGATTAACAATTAATGAACTACTCCGGGTATAATATTTTATCTAAGATCAGGGATTCAGAGAATTATTTCATCGTTAACCTGCTGACAGGTAACGCAGATATTCTCAGTGAAGCAGAGGCTGAAAAGATAAAAGCCCTGAAGAACAGTTCATCAGAAAAAGATTCAGATTTCTTAGCAGAACTTGCTGATAAGGGATACTTCGCTGATGCTTCAGACGAAGCATCCCTTTTTCGTAACCGCTATCTCGATTTTCTCGATTCAAGAGATACTGACGAAATTCAGATATTCTTTGTTACTAACTATAGCTGCAATTTTGCATGCAGCTATTGTTACCAGGATCAATACAATAATCCGGTTCTGAGTCTTAGTGACGAGATAATCGATTCCTTTTTCCTTTACGTGAGTGAGAAATTTGCCGGACGGAAAAAATACATTACAGTCTTCGGAGGAGAACCGCTTCTGAATAACTCAAGGCAAAAAGAGCTCATCAGACGAATCATCAGCAAGGCCAATGAGTTGAGCCTGGAATTAAGCTTTGTAACAAATGGTTATGCGCTTAAAGAATATTGTGAAATTTTGTCTGATGGACAAATCCGTGAAATTCAGGTGACACTTGATGGTACTGAAAAGGTGCACAACTCACGGAGATTCCTGAAGGGAGGAAACGGGACATTCAGTAAGATCGTGGAAGGAATCGATGAATGTCTTAAAAAGGGAATAAATATCAATCTCAGGATGGTTGCTGACAGGGAAAATATTGATAATCTTCCCGAACTGGCTGAGTTTGCTATCAAAAGGGGCTGGACTGCAAGTCCCCTGTTTAAAACACAGATTGGCAGAAATTATGAATTGCACCACTGCCAGTCGACACCTGACAAGCTGTTTGACAGGATAACCCTATATGAACACATATATCAGCTTGTTAAGCAAAATCCGCATATACTCGGGTTTTATAAACCTGCATATTCTGTTACAAAATTTCTATGGGAGAACGGTGAACTGCCTGATCCTTTATTTGACTCATGCCCTGCATGTAAAACAGAATGGGCTTTTGACTATACCGGCCGGATCTATTCATGCACAGCCACAGTTGGAAAGGAGGATGAGGCCCTGGGGACTTTCTATCCTTCGATAAGTCTTGATGAGGAACTTATTCAGGAATGGGAAAGCAGGGATGTAACCTCAATACACCAATGCCATGGCTGCAATCTGAAACTAGCCTGTGGCGGAGGATGCGGTTCGGTTGCAAAAAATAAATCGGGGAGGATTTGTTCGCCCGACTGCAGACCTGTCACGGAGCTTCTGGAGCTTGGCTTCGCCCAGTATATTGAAAATCAAAATTAATTTCTAATATTTTAATAATCTGATAATCACCATGAAGGAGATTAATGCATCACAATTTGAATCGGAGGTATTGAACGGAGGTAAGGTCATACTTGATTTTTATTCAACCGAATGCCCTCCTTGTGAGGCTCTTGCATCAAAATTTGAAAACCTTGCCGGCCTTTACGGCAATGATGTTAAATTCCTGAAGATTTTCAGGCAGCAGAACAGGGACCTTGCCGCAAATCTGGGAGTTAAATCTTCACCTACCCTGCTTTTTTATGATAATGGAAGGGAAGTGGCTGAGAGGCTTGGAGGGGGGATCAAACGCAGTGAGATCATCAGAAACCTCGACAGCATGCTTAGTCAGGAAAGGGTAAAGGCTATAAAGGCTGAAATCAGGCCAATTGTTACCGAACATGATGTAATAATTCTTGGCGCCGGGCCAGGCGGACTTACAGCCGGTCTATACCTTTGCCAGGCTAAAATCAATACCGTGCTGATCGATCCTTCACTGCCCGGAGGAAATGTAGCAACTACTCATGAGGTCTCGAACTACCCTGGTTTCATTGAGCCTCAGGCAGGATACATGCTTTCGCACAATATGAGTGAACAGACAAAAATGTGCGGGACAGTGTATAAGGTTGCTGTTGATATAACAAGCGTGGACCTCGATAAGAAAGAGGTTGTGATTGATGAATATGAGACTGTAAAGGCCAAAAGAATAATTATCGCTACAGGGACCACTCCTAATCTCACTGGCGCAGCAGGAGAACGTGAACTGAAAGGCAAGGGCATATCATATTGTGCCACCTGCGATGGCAAGTACATGGACGGTAAGGAGGTAATAGTTATTGGCGGAGGAAATTCAGCTGTTGAAGAGTCGGAATATCTTACCCGTTTTGCCAGTAAGCTTACAATAGTCCACCAGTTTGACAAGCTTACCGCAAACAAGCAGGCTCAGGAAAAGATTATGCGAAATACTAAAGTAAGCATCCTGTTTGAAAATGAGCCCAGATCATTTACCCGTGAGGGAGATAAAATTGTTGTTGAGGTGGAAAATACCAAAACAAAAGTGCGGCAGAAACTGTTTACTGACGGAGTCTTCATCTTTATTGGCATGAAACCCAACATTGACCTGTTCAGGGATAAGCTTGAACTCGACAAATGGGGTTACATAAAAACTGATGATGAGATGAGAACGAGTGTACATGGCGTTTTTGCAGTAGGTGATGTTATAAGTAAGAAATACAGGCAGATAACCACTGCAGTTGCTGATGGTACAATAGCAGCCATGGCTCTGGCAAAAGAACTGGATTGACAAGTTAACTTAATAATTATCAGCTATGAAGAAGAACATGGGAACTATTGACAAGGTGCTCAGGATACTGGCAGCTGTCGTAATGCTTGTGCTTTACTTTACAGGAGTGATTACCGGTGCACTCGGGATCTTTCTGATTGTATTATCAGTTGTTTTTGTAATTACAAGCCTTATAAGCTTTTGTCCTCTGTATGTTCCGTTCGGATGGAATACGGGGAAGAAGGAGTGAAAAATAGCCCAAACTCCAGATAGGGGTCTTTTAAAAGCCTTATTGTTAATTATTTAACAGTGCTGATCACCCTGAATACAGGTGGGTTTGCAATTGACTTTTTCACCTTGCATAATTCTGCAACACTGACAACTGATTCGCGGTATTTTTCCGGGAAATCAGTGGGAAGCTGAATATCTATAGTGATATCAGTCGGAATATCCTCTTTTTCGTTCCATACAATATTCTGGAAGATCCTTATTCCCTCAGTCGGAATTCCTCGTTTGTCGCAGAATGATTTCACATATATTGCTGCGCAGGTGCCTATTGCAGCCATATACAGATCAAAAGGGGAGGGGGCTGAATCTCCCCCTCCGTTATCAAGTGGCTGATCTGTTTTTATTGAATGTCCGTTATAAAGCGCTGTTACTACTTTGCCGCCTTCAAAAATAATTTCCATTACCAGGTTCTTTTTTTCATGAATTCATCAAGCTCAGCTCTAGTCATTTTACCAAGGGATGGATTTTTAGCGAGCCAGCTAAGAAAATCTTCCCTTATCTCACTGGTCCATTCGGCATCAATCTGACCAGCAGTGAATTTGCCTGACTTAAGCACTGTCTTGCTGTAAGTATCGCGGAGAGTGATGAATTCAGCTGTTGCTATTACTTTCTCGGCCATGTGTGCAGGAATGAAAAGTACACCTTCCCTGTCAGAAAGAACAAGGTCTCCCGGCAATACAACTGCTGAACCAATCCTTGTCGGAGTGTTAAGTCCGCTTAATACAACATCAACAAGAAATGAGGGATGGAAATCACGTACATAAGCATTGAATCCATTGATTTTTTCAAGGCCTGTAAGGTCTCTTGCTGCTGCATCGAAAATCACTCCGTTTCCTGTTTTTGCAAAGATAGAAGTACCAAGGTTATCACCTATCATTGTTCCTCCGTTTATCTTTCCGAAGCAACTGGCAACATAGACATCGCCTTTCTGCAAAACAGAGATGGGCCATGCATTTGTAGCTCCGGCAAAGCCATTTTTCCAGCCTCTTTCCTTAATATTTTTATCAAGGTCCGGGCGTGAAGGGATGAATGTGGCAGTAACTGCCCTTCCTATTACAGGAACATCATCATGTATCATTTTCCAGTTTCCGTCAAACTGGCATTTATATCCTTCATTGTTCAGGATCTGCCATGCTTCCTCTATGCCTATTTTCTTAGCTCTCTCAATAAGCTCATCAGAGATTTTCGGTCTTCCGTCGGGAAAGCGTTCTCCTTTCCATTCGGAAGTAAGGAAGATCAATTCTTCTTTTGTAATTATCTGTGATACAGATGAATAAAAGAAGCCGCCTATCAGGCAGATAAATATAACCAGGGATAATTTCTTCATTTTTTACGGATTTTATGTTATATCACGCAAATATAAAATTATATCTGTATTTAAGGTAATGCCAATTGTTAATTATGGTTACAGCCCTGACCATGCTGGTGCTGATGCTGGTGTTGGTGATGATCATGGTTACAGGTGCTTCCGTTGTCACTGACCTGACCTTTAAGGAATAGTTTAACGACCTCGGTTGCATCACCGGAACAACCTCTGATAACTTCGATTCCGTGATGGTTAAGAACATTAATTGCTCCGGCACCAATACCACCTGCAAGCATTATTTTAACTCCATCACCTGCAAGTACTGAAGCTATATCGGATTTGCATCCACACCCCTGTGGTGAATCAATCCTTTTTATTTCATCTATTTCTGCCTTATCGGAAATAGTAAATACTTTGTAAAATTCACAATGTCCGAAATGACTGTCAATCTGATTGTCCGCTGTTACGGGTACTGCTATTTTCATTCTTTTTCTTATTAAGTTTAACAGATATTATTTAGTTGTATCAATTCATTATTTCCATAATGTTCACAGTTTTCACAGCGTTTATGATTTTCCAGACCTTCAATAAGCTTAAAGCATCTTTTGCACCGGTACCAGTTTTTATTAAAATGGTAATTACCCCCGTCAATAAGAATTGCCCGGCCCTCGACAAATGACTTTGCAATAAGCTTAAGAGCTTTGTTATAGATCCTTGTAAAAGTCGGTCTGGATACACTCATTAACTCTGCCGCAGAATCCTGTGAAAGCATTTCATAGTTTATTAGTCTTATGCTTTCGTACTCCTCAAAAGTTATTGTCACATGTTCAACATCACACATTCTTATGCCAAATGGTTTAAAACCTTTCATCATTGGCGGGTTATTTACTGTTCTTCTCTTTTGTGGTCTGGCCATTTTCTGTTGCTTTAAAAAATACTCTAAGGTCGTTAAAAATGATTCTGAAGAATAGAATCACTGACAATAAAAGAATTATTTTTCCAAAGAGACAATACTTACCACAATAATAATCTTCCCCCATTCCCAAAAGACAAGATGTGCATCCCAGAAGTGCCATAAGAATGTAATCCAGGAACATAAGAAGAGGCAGAATGATCATTATTTTCCAGAATAACCGGCTTTTCATGACTTGAATTTTTACAAAGATAATGAACCTACGTTCATAATCAAAATAAAAACGAAATTATATTCAGATAGATATTATTTCAAGCCATGAATAAATTATTCCTTCCTGGCTGTTAGCAGAAAGACATCAAAGAGTTTTGTCTGATTATCAGATATCTTTCTGTTAATAACATAGCATTTCCGTTCTGAGATGTCAGTGAATCCAAGTTCTGAAAGTTCTTCTGCAAGCTTTACCGGATCAAAGCCATTATGTCCGGTAAAGCCATCACCATGAAAGGATCCATCCTCTTCATAAAGGTCAGCAATGGCAAGGTATCCCCCGGGATTCAGAAGTCCTGAGAACCGTCTGAAAATTGACTGAACGTTTGTGACATGATGAAGAACCATCTGAGTATAAATAAGATCGAAATTTTCTCCCTGAAGATCATTATGCTCAAGGTCGAAGAACCTGGCTCTCAGGTTCTTTGAACCGGAATTCCGAATTCTCTCTTCTGACTGTTTTATCATTTCCCCTGAGTTGTCAATAAGCAGAATATCCCTGAGATCATCCTTAAGCATCATGCTCAGTATTCCTGTGCCGGCGCCGTATTCCATTGCAGAGTATTCCGGTTTGAGCGGGATGATTCTTTTTATTTCTGAAGAAATGGCAGCAGAACGGTCCCAGTGCATCTGGTTTTTATCCCATTCAGCTGCCTTGATATCGAATTCGTTCATGTTGTTTTGAGCGCTAATTGAGTCAAAAGTATCTTTAATTGAGCATATTTCCCAGCCTGATACCAAAATATACAGTACGGGGATTCAGCGGGCCATAGATATAAGCAGGATCTCTGTTTATCCCTGTATCAAAATCGTTCTGATAGGAAGAGAATATATTTTTTAAACCTGCAAACCATTGCATTGAAGCTCCGTTTATTTTAAAGGTATGGGTCAGTTTTATTCCAAGGTCATGAAAATTGCCTGATTCCTTTAGCTCGCCTGTTTCAGGATCAGTAAGTGGACCGAAATAGGGTACAAGCATCCTGCCTGTATAACTATAAGTTGAGGAGAGACAGAAGTTTTCCATGAAATCCCAGTCAGTGACAATAAACCCATAATTCGATGGTGTCCTGAAAAACCGGTGCTCTCCAAATTCCTGTGTTGATTCATATCTGCTGCTCTGAACAGTAAAACCGGCATTTACAGTAAGGTTATCAAGTGTTCTGAAATTTACCTCAAGGTTTATTCCTTTAACTGTTGCTCCGTTTTCAGCATTTTTCCTGGTATATATCACTGTGCCGTTTGCATCAGGCGTACCTATCTCATTTACAAAGGGATTTGTAAGATCTGTCAGAAATGCTTCTGCAAGGATACCGGTCTGTACCGTTCCTACAAGGCCGTTGAAATCGAGTGATGCCATATAACTGTGGCTTGTTTCCTGTTTGAGTGAGGGGTCATTTTTATTGATAACCTGGCGCGATCCTGATGTTTCGATATGGAGGTCCTCATCAAAAATCTGGGGAGCACGATAACCCTGTGAGTAGCTTGCCCTGGCCTGTATTGTGCCTGTTAGTTTGTACATCAGGTTTATTCTGGGACTGAAGATGTTACCTGTTTTATTACCGCTTGATGCAATTCTGTCAGTGATTGAATAGTGATCAAATCGCCCTCCAACACCGGCCTTGAACCTGTCAGTCCTGAATTCATACTGTGAGAAAAATCCTGTGGTTCCTGATCTCTGGTCGGCAACTCTTGTATTATCGGTATGAGGAATGGATATTATTGAATCATTTACAATTACAGCATTGGCATAATCGGGATATCCAAGCTTGAGGTCTTCGAGTTTACCTCCTGTGTTTTCAAAACCGGTAAGTAGGGAAGAATTGCCAAATACCATTTTATACTGCAATCCTGAATTGTAAGTCATATCAATTGAATTCCCGTAGCTTGCAAGTGATCTGTTTGCTCCGTAGTATGAATCCCTGTTGAGATGCTGTGCAGAGACAAATACCGATAACATATCGTATTTTCTGAGATATTGTTCAAATGTAAGTGCGCCGGTTGTAATATTGTGTTTAACTGCCTCAGCCACATCTCTTTCGTGAAGAGGATATTCCTGTCTGTTGCCTCCGTTACGTTCTTCATTGATCCTGAAAAAGTCGAAGGCGATTTTGTTCCTGAGCGAGAACCTGTGTGTGAACCTGGTCCCGAGTGTAATGTTTTGCATGGGAGCAATTTCGGAGTAATCATCATTATTTGCATCATACATCGCCCTTGATCTTGTGAACCCGTACAGGGATAAACCTGTTTTCCCGTCGGATGAAACCAGAGATGTATTGAGGTTGGATGAATAATCGGGTGCGATACCTGCCGATCCTTTTGTGCCTATTCCTGTCAGTGCAGTTGTAACTCCTGCTTCATAAATATTTGATGAGGGTTCCTTAAGAATTATATTAATTGTACCTGCAATGGCATTACTCCCAAACAATGCAGATCCCCCGCCTCTTACAACTTCAACGCGTTCAACCATATTAGCAGGGATTAGTTCCAGTCCGTAAACGCCTGCGAGTCCGCTGAAAATTGGCCT
>CAZEYY010000040.1:0-27677 GCA_964516485.1 uncultured Rikenellaceae bacterium | reverse complement strand
CATGGCATACTTATCGACAAACCTGACTATGGCAAACAGGAAGACACTCCAAGGATAGATACCTGCAGAATTGAAAGATTTACCGGTGACGGCATAAAGCTTGAAAGGATATGGTGCTTCGTTGTGCGTCACAGCCATTGCTACGGAAACAAGGGCTGCGGTCTGAGAGTAAGGGGCTGGGATGGCTTCATCCTCGACAACTGGTTCTCGGGTAACGGAAAGGCAGGTTATGCATCTTATGACGAAAATGCATCAAACACAATAACAGGCAACCGCATCGAGTGGAACAGGGAAGGCGGAATTGTAATCTACGGAGGTTCCCACTACAATATCACAGGGAACTATATCGACAGGTCAGGCAGATGCGGAATTGCACTCCTGAAAGGGACTTCAAGGGGTTGTGAGGTTATCAGCGCTACCGGGAACGTTATTTACAGAAGCGGGAAGCCTGAATGGGGTAAAGGTGATGATTACGACAGCTCGCATGTACGTATCGAAGGCGGAAAAGGAATTGCCTTTGTGGCAAATTCACTCAACGCCGGAAGGGATGATGGCGGTCAGGGAAGCTTCTCTCCCGATTATGGGATGGTATTGAAAGAACTTGAAAGCTCTGTGATAAAGGATAATGTGGCTCATAATGGCGCACTGAAGGAGCTCCTGACTGATCTTGGAGGACATGGGGAAGGAGTTATCATCAGGGATAATGTTGGAACACTCAGAAAAATAAGCTAGACTTACATCCTGAACTATTAACATAATACCCATGAACAGGAAGTACACAGGACTTCATGCAGATTTTCTTTTTATATTCCTGATTATAACAGTCTTATCAGGCTGTGGCAGCAGAAAACAGTCTGCTGATATTATGAACGGAGAATACTGGAAGAACCAGGGTCTTGACGAAGTCATTCCCTTCTGGCAGAAACATGTAATTGATACTGTAAACGGAGGCTTTTATCTTAACCTCTCAAGAGAAGGTGATCCCCTTCCTCCTTATGATAAGCATCCGTCAATGACAGGCAGACAGATTTATTCATTCTGCAGTGCCTACCTGCTTTCAGGCAGGGAAGAATATCTCAGGACTGCAGAACTGGGAGTGAATTATCTTCTCGATTATGCCTGGGACAATGTATACGGTGGCTGGTATGATCTCCTTGATGAACATGGTAATCCAAAAGCAGATACAAAAACGGTTCCAAACCAGCTGTATACTGATGTGGGACTTGCTGAATATTACTTTGTTACAGGAGACAAAAGAGTCCTGGAAAAAATCAATGAATCACTGAGGATACGCCAGACCAGGGCAAAGGACACTGTGAACGGCGGATATTTCCAGGCACTCAATAGAGATCTTTCTGTAGCCGACAGCTCCAAAAGCAAACACTCACATTATGGCTACACAAGCTCACTGCTGCTTAACCTGATGCTTTTCACCCGCGATAATGAAGTTGAAGAATTTGCCCGCGAACTGATGGACCTCTCCATCGCAAATATGAGGGATGAAAATGGCTGGTTCAGGGGTTTCCCCTCACCTGATAATGTAAAATGGGAAATAAGCCCCCGCCTTGTGAACGGAACAGAAGCAGTATCGGCAGGGGCACAGCTTACTGCAACCCTTTCTCTTCTCAGGTTAGCCGAAATAACCGGTGATAAAAAATACAGCGATACAGGATTAACCCTTGGCAGTCAGCTGATGAAGGCAGCATACGTTCCTTCCCGGAATGTATGGTTCGACAATATTGCAGCAAGACCTCCGTTCAGTGCACTCGATACAGCAAATGTGTGGTGGTGGTTGCAGAGTTACGGTATGTTCATACAGCTTCACATGTACAATCTGACAGGAGATAATCATTATCTTGATTCCTTCTCAGGGATGGCATCCTTCTGGTCAGAACATTTTATTGACTATGAATATGGCGGAGCATACCAGAATGTTTCACCTTCAGGCAGGGTTCTCAACACTGCAAAGGCTTCTCCGTGGAAAGCCTCATATCACGAGATGGAGACTGCCCTGCTTAATTACCTGTACCTCAATCTTTTTGTTAACAACAAGCCTGTTACCCTTAATTTCTGTATCAGTGAAGCCATTGAAGGAGAAAAACACTACGTTTCCCTGGCGGAAGATCCTGATATAATAATAGATAAAGTTACTATCGATGGGGAAAAATGGAACTCTTTCGATCCCGGGGACAGATCAGTAACTTTGCCACAGGGTCATAACCTTAAAATAACTGTGACACTAAAACAAACAGAATAATAAAAACTGCCCGCGATGAAAAGATACATTCTTACCCTTACTGCAGCCGTAATAAGCATTCTAGGCTTATTCTCACAGCCGGCATCTCTCATCCTCCTGAATGACAACTGGAAAGCGAAAAGAGCAACTGAAGTTCTTACCGACGGTAACGAACTTACCTCCGGCTCATTCAACCCTGAAGGATGGATAAATGCCACTGTACCAGGAACAGTATTAACAACCCTTCTGAACAATAAGCTTATTCCCGATCCCTTTTTCGGCCTTAACAACAACCTTATTCCCGATGTGCATGAAACAGGAAGGGATTATTACACATACTGGTTTTACAGGGAATTCGAACTTCCCGAACTAAATAATGACCAGCAGGTCTGGCTGAGCTTCAGGGGCATTAATTACTTTGCAGATATTTTCCTGAATGGAAAGAGGGTAAACTCAAACACCCACCAGGGTATGTATCTCAGGGAAAAGTACCTGATAACTCCTTATCTTCTTAAAGGGAAGAAAAACAGGCTGGCAGTGTGGGTAGCTCCTCCCGATCCGGTGGGGAATCCAAACGGAGGACAGGGTGGTGATGGAACAATAGGAAGGAACGTTACAATGCAGTTCACAGCGGGCTGGGACTGGATTTGTCCTGTCCGTGACAGGAATACCGGTATCTGGGATCAGGTTGCACTTGAGATAACAGGTACTGCTGATCTAAGGAATCCCTTTGTTGAAATGAGGGTCCCCGGCGTCAGGGTACCTGGGGAAAAACAACAGGCAGCCTTTGTCAGGCCTTCGGCAGAACTTGTCAATGCTACAACGACTGCTGTACAGGGTGTTTTTTCAGCAACTATTGAAGGACAGACAAAAAGTGTAAAAGTTACACTTAATCCTGGCGAAACTAAAACTTCAGCACTTCCGGAATTCAAAATTGAAAATCCGAGACTGTGGTGGCCAAATGGAATGGGAGACCAGCCTATGTACAAAGTGAAGTTCGATTTCGTTGTCCAGAGCGGTGTAAATTTTGATTCGGAAGAAGTAAGCGTTGGCATCAGGGAAACCGGAAACTACTGGGATGAAAACATAAAATCAAAGGTATTTACTGTAAACGGACAGAAAGTATTCATAAAGGGAGGCAACTGGATAGCCTCCGATATGCTTATGAGGCTCACTCCTGAAAGATATGAGGCTGAAATAAGGATGCATGCCGGCATGAATATGAACATGATAAGGGTATGGGGCGGAGGACTTACAGAACGCCCTGAATTCTATAATGCCTGCGACAAATACGGTATTCTTGTCTGGCAGGATCTATGGATTTCCGGTGACTGCAACGGCGAATGGCTCGATCCTATGAAAAAGGAATCCCAGGCCCGCCGTAAGGCATATCCCGATAACCATGACCTGTTCCTCGAATCAGCAATTGATCAGATCAAAATGCTCAGAAACCACCCGAGCCTTTATTTATGGTGCGGATCAAATGAGACTAAACCGGTTGCTGATATACTGAAAGCCCTCGAAGAAGAGATATTCCCTAAATATGACCCCCAGAGGCTTTTCCTTGAATTTTCAACTTCGCCCAAACTTATGACAAACAGCATTGGAGGAGTTGGCGATGGCCCTTACGGTATCCGTGAACCGGAGAAGATATTTTCAGAAAGATCTTTCCCCTTCAATCCTGAAACCGGCTCAATAGGAATACCCAACTATGATGGTCTTGTAAAGATAATACCCCAGGATGAAATGACGCCTCCAAGGGGTCCGCGTACTTCAGGATCATGGCAGTATCACAAGTATCTGCCGCTTATGGATTTTCCCGACAGGTACGGAAAAGTTAAGGACGTGAAAGATTTCTGCTTCAAGGCACAGATTGTCAGCTATGAACAGTACAGGGCCCTGCAGGAAGCCTTCAACCATAAAATGTGGGACTGGTATTCCGGAATGCTTGTCTGGAAAAACCAGAATCCCTGGACTGCACTAAGAGGCTCATTCTATGATTATTATCTCGACTACCAGGGTGGGTATTTCGGATTTAAGCATGGAGCTGCTCCCGTACATATTCAGCTTAATCTCAATGATTCTGTTGTATGTGTCCTGAACCAGAAGGCCATGCAGACAAATCCTCTTGTGGCTTCCGTTACCCTTTACGATATGCATGGCAAAGTGCTGTCGGAAGAAAAAAATAATGTCACCCTACAGGCGCATTCACTTCAGCTTCTTAAAAAGGTTAGTCTGCCTGCTTATACTAATGAGGTATTCTTCCTGAAACTTAAGCTTACCGATCAGGATAAGACAGTTGATGAAAACCTCTACTGGCTCTCAAATGTCAGCCACTCATACGAAAAGCTGAATGAGTTGCAGAAGGTTTCAGTGAAGGCTGTAGTAACATCGAAAGGAGACAAGCAGTCTGCTATAAAACTGTCGAATCCCGGTAATGAGACTGCCTTTTTCATCAGGCTTAAGGTACTGAACGGAAGCGATGAGCTTGTTCTCCCGGCCTGGTTATCGGAGAACTTCGTAACTCTGCTGCCCGGAGAAGAAAAGGATATAAACCTTGATTTTTCAACCGGAAAATACAATAACGGACTGAATGATCTCAGACTTGTTATTGAAGGATGGAATGTACCGGAGCAGACAGTAAAATTTTAAACTGCTGTAATGTACTTCCCTTCATTTAAGCACAGCATTAAAGACCCTTAACTCATAAGGTTGCAGTATAATCATAAATGAATTTCCTGCAACAGCCGGAGGTCTCTTTAATGAGCCGGATGAATATACCTGCGACAGTATGTAATTATCACTTAATTTATCCGGGAGTTCAAATATCTCTTCTATTGAAAAGCTGAAACGCTTTTCAACAGATGACGGATTACGCAGGGATATTACTCCCCGCTTATCTGCCCATGCAGCATAAGCGTAAACCTCCCCTTTTGCAGGATCGCCGCCGGCCCAGTGGACATCCCGGAGGACTTGTTCATTTTTCTTCGACCATGCTGCAGCTGAAGCCAGGCAGTCCCAGTTCGCTTTACTTAATTTATGAGGATTGATGTAAAGCTCCTGGAGGTTAGTTCCTGTTGCGAAGAACGACCATATCTCATCTGAAATATCCCTGTCATTCATCTCAAAGACGGCGGGATTTCCATTGTCGGCAATACATATTCCACAGGTCATCAGGGAGTTCAGTGGGAACAAAGGACCCCTGTTGACAATATTTTTATATACGTCGGCATCGCGGTAAGTGATCCATTGCTGGCGCTTCGAACCCTCACCCATCATGTTTGTATCGTCTCCACCCCGCCAGATATTGTCTCCGTATTTCAGCCAGTAAACTGAAGGCCAGGTTCCGGTAGTCAGACTGAGGTAAAGATCCGGTTTAAGTTCAAGGAGATCGTCAAGAAGCATAAGGAACGATTCTACGTCCTTCTGATATTCACTAAGGTCATTGCTTCCTGCGCCAATTCCGGCTCCCACCCCGTCGAACTTGAACATGAAGGTGTTATAATTATTAATGAAGTCATTGGTAACCTCTCTGAACCTGCTGTAGTAAACAGGGCCTGAAAGTGAAAATCCGTTCTTATTCGTTTCAAAGGGAGGATTCTGCTTTTTACCGTATTCAAGCCTCAATTCCTTGGCGGGGCCATATCCTCCGAAAGGTGACATCCATACTCCGATGTCCGAATTATACGTTTTCACTGCTGACCTCAAGTTAGTAAAACCTTCGGGAAAACCTGAATGAAATTTCCAAAGCGTCTTTGGGTCATCCCAGCCATCATCGAAAAGGAAACCATTCATAGGCACTTTTCTTGCAATAACCAGGCTGTCTCCAAATACTTTAATCCTGTCGAGCGAAATTTTTTCATCAAAGATCCTGTCATGCCATGAAATATCAAACCATGAATTATAATGCAGGTTCTGGTGATAAGGATGTGCCCTCTCCCTTTCAACATAATACAGGAATCCACGTCTTAGCTGCCCCTCCGGTACAATGCCCCAGACAGTGGAAATTTCATCCATATACCTGGATACGGAAATCCTCACTGCCCTGTCCTTATTTTCAATCTTTGCAAGCGGATACTCCAATGCGAAAAACACAGACCCGGTAACAACAGGAGAGCCGTCAACAAGTCCTTGTTTCAAAGCTCCTGCTGAAGCCGGCAGGCTGACAAGTGTCAGTTGTGATATCTCTGATTCATTCCTGGTCCGGAATCTGAAAATCTGCCTGACATAGTTTGATCCGTCCCTCAGCTCTGCTTCCCATTGCAGGGAAATACCTGATTTTTTATCTGTCAGGAAGGCTTCTATTTTCATGCCGCTTGTCCTTTCTGCAAAAACAGAAGAGCCGGACTTCACTTCTGCATTTCCTGCTGTCAGCTTCCCTTTCAGAACAAAACTGTCGGATGTCAGCTTCCTTCCATCTTTCAGCAGTATCTCAAAAAGAGGAGCAGACTCCGGCGAAAATATCCTGCCCGACTGAAGATCTTCAAAGCTGCTTATCTTCAACCTGCCCTTGTCAACAGAGATATGCATACCGAGGATCTTGTTTGAGAGTGATGCCTTGCTGCCATCAGATACTGCCAGTGACTTGCCCGGTTCAGTTCCGGGGTATGAGAACTGGGCTTTTAAGAAAGCAGGTATCAGCAATAATAAAACTGCAACAACAGAGAACTTTGTTTTCATATTGTTAATTTATTAACAGTAATTTTCTTTACTTGCCGTAAGCTGTCTGATTAATTACTTTCAGCAGGGAACGCCTGCCTTTTGCATCACCTCCGAGCTGCCATATCATGATGCCTGCAGCCTGTTGCTTCGCCAGCTCAGTCTTCCTTCTAATTGTCGGAATACCGTTATAATACATTGTATAACCGTCTTCAATGCTTAATTCATCCTTGTTTTCCGAATCTTTATACTTCTCAACTATCTGCCTGTAATTCATAGATTTTGCCTTAGATTCAGGATTTGGACCATAGGCATAACCATAGAAAGGCACTCCAAGGTTTATCTCACTTGCAGGAATGCCTCTTTTTACTGCAAAATAGTCAAGATCTTCAATAGAATGCTGGTATGAAGCATGCGGGCCCGGTTTGTCAGGCCGCCACGGCCCGGTATGATCATAAGACATTATATTCACAAAATCAAACTGTTCCAGGGTCCTGTCAGAAAAGAGATCAGGATCTGTTACAACAACAGCTGCAGTAAAAAGCTTGTTATGTTCTTTAAGGGCCTTGTTTAGTTCAACATTGAAATCTTCATAATTCTCATCAATATCACCATGCTCAAGGTCATTGTCAATTCCGTCAAGATCATATTTTGTGACTATTTCCACAAGCCTTTCGATAATCTTTCCCCTCATGTCATCCCTGAGCAGCCTGTGATAATAAGGATGGGCGCCGCCGCCACCTATTGAAAAAAGGACTTTCACACCTTTCTTGTGCGCCTTTTGAATAAAAGGTACAAGGGTTGAATAATCAGAAGCATAATTCCCCAGAGTATCGGGATTCAGAAAATAAAGGTTTACATGTGTCACCCTGTTAAAAGGGAAGTTCTTAAAATCTGTCATTGCTGACCGCATGGAATAGTATCCCACAATCCTGAAGTCTGATTTCTCCTGTGCTTTGACAGGAATGAGGCAACATATTGTAATTAAAAGACTTATAAGCACACTTCTTTTCATGACTATATTTTTACAGTTTCATTTTAACTCCAACTCTTATTAGTAGTCCTGTAACAGCCACGCAGAGCATTGCAAACAGGAAGGTTTTTACAAGTCCAATGCCTCCTGTTCTCAGCATTTCAGGCAGGCTTATATGCAGGAAATTTCTGATCCCGTATATCAGGTAAGGAACAAGGTAACAGAGTATTGTGGCGGTACCGGCAGGTTTTATTATGTCAAACCACTTTGCCTTGCCTGCAACATCGGCAAGCCAGTATATTGCTGTGAAAGCCAGTATTGTAAAAGCGCTGCACAGGAAAAGCCAGGCAGGTGTTGCTCCAATCTTTGCAAGGCCCCAGTATGGTCTTGTAACTACTGACAGAATTATAAGCAATGCTGAAAAAGCAAGCATTGTGTATGTCATTTTTATCTTCTCCCCTTTATCGGTAAAATACCGGAATATCAATGTTGTAAGTACTCCTCCCATTGTCAGGCCGGTAAGTGTTCCTCCGCTGATTGCATTAGGTATTACCTTCATAATCACTTCAGGCATAAGATGAGCTTTGGCAATCATGCTGACAACACAGAAAAATGCCCAGCCGCCAAGGATAATCCGGAAATTATTCCTGGCGAAAATTGTGATCAATCCACTCGCAAGGTAAGCCCAGCCTATAAGTCCGAGGATTCCCCACCATGATGGTGAAAAACGGTGAATATTTTCAGCCTGGCCACCACGGTAAATAATGGCCAGCACAAGCAGTACTGCAATTGCAATTCCTCTGAGTATCCAGGGAATATACTTTTTCCATGAAGAGGGGTAAGTATTCCAAATAAGGATAAAGGACACGCAGATCAAAGGATTCCAGAACATCCTGGGCATTCCTGTTGCTGCGGCATTGTATGTTTCCCCATTAACCAGGAATACTCCCATTACAAGAAGCGCAAATGATCTCAGTAAAACGTGCTGGACAAGTTTCCAGTTGTCATCGCCTTTTTTTCGCCTTGCATTTATTGCGTAGGGAAGGGATAACCCGACAATAAAGAGAAATGCAGGAAAGACAACATCAGCAAGACCGATTCCATCCACTCCTCTTTCAACATGTCCGAGCCATCCGGGGATACCCTTAAGCGACCACAGGTCGTTTACAAAGATCATAAGTACCATTGTCAGGGCTCTCAGGATATCGATTGTGGCAATTCTTTGTGGTGAAAGAACTAGTCCATCCTTTACCTCAGTACCCGATACAGAAGATCCGGAATTAGCATTCATTAAAATTTGGATTAAGGGTTAATATCATTATTAATAACTGATAATTTTCAGGGTCAAGCCATTCATTCCTAATTTAGTATAATTTTATATACAGCTCCTTAATTAATGCTATTTTTAACTATATTTAAGGAATCAGGTCTGTTTTTCAACTTTTCCTGAGAACTTGGTGAAACTTAGTGCCTTTGCAACTTGGTGGCATAATTATATTACCATGAAAAAAATCAAATACTTATCTGCCGGTTTCATACTGATCCTGGTGACGACCTTTATTATGCTGAAAGTAAATAAAGAGAATCCTGAACTAATTGCTGCAAAAGATGTAATTGCAAGAGTTCTTCCGGAACATTCGGGGCAGTTCGTATTGCATTTCCTCAACTCAAAAAAGGGAGCAGATTATTTTGAAGTATATTCAAAAAAAGGGAAGGTCCACATTTCCGGAACATCAGGTGTTGCACTCTGCAGCGGGTTCAATTATTACCTTAAACATGTATGCAGTTCAACATGGAACTGGAGATGTGGCAACTGTCTGAAAATTGAAGGGGATCTCCCGCTATCATTTGATAGGATAAAAAAAGAATCGCCCTTTGATTACAGGTACATTTTTAACTATTGCACTTTTTCATATTCGATGGCATTCTGGGACTGGGAACAATGGGAAAGGATGATCGACTGGATGGCTATGAACGGCATAAATATGCCGCTCGCCCCGATGGGCCAGGAAATAATCTGGCAGCGGGTCTTCAGAAAATATGGTCTTAATGAAAAAGATCTTGAAGATTTTTTTGTTGGCCCGGCGTACAATGCTTTCGGCAGGATGGGTTGTATTGACGGTTTCGGAGGACCTCTTCCACAATCATGGATAAATAATGAATGCGAACTTCAGAAGAAGATCCTGAACAGGGAAAGATCACTCGGCATGAAACCTGTGCTACAGGGCTTTACAGGTCATATCCCACCAGCATTAGCAGCAAAAAATCCTGGACTTAAACTGACCAGGTTAAAGTGGCTTGACTTTGAACCAACCTACCTTCTCGACTGGGAAGACCCAATGTTCAGGGAAATCGGGATTGATTTTATCAAAGAACTTGAAAAAGAATATGGTACTGATCATCTTTACGCCATCGATCAGTTTATTGAGATGGAACCTGCGAGGGGTGATACTTCATTTCTGAGAAATATGAGCCATACTATTTTTAATACAATCACAGAAGCTGATCCTGAGGCTAAATGGGTTCTTCAGACGTGGCCTTTCAAAGAGACAACTTTCTGGACACAGGAAAGAACCAAAGCTTATTTCGATGGTGTACCTGATGACAGGATGATAGCACTTGAACTCATGGGAGAATACTGGCCGCTTACGGGATGGTATAAGCAGAACGGATGGTACGGCAAGCCATGGGTGTGGTCCATTATTTCGAATTTCGGTGATAATGTCAGCATATTCGGAGGTCTGCCACAGATAATTGAAAACTACGGAAAAGCTCAGGAGAGTCCTTTCAGCAAAACAATGAAAGGAATGGGGCTTATGATGGAAGGTCTTGATTATAACCCTGTAACCTACCAGCTTGTCACTGACCTGATGTGGGAAAAGGAAATCCCCGCAGTGGATAAATGGGAAGAACAATATATAAGGTCACGCTACGGTAAGGCCGATGAGAATGTTAAAAATGCCTGGGAGAAGATATTCCGTTATTACTATATCAGCCCCGGGCAGTTTGAAACAAATCCTGTTATAGGCAGGCCAGCCCCGGTTGATAAAGAGATTAAGCTAAGGGAAGCACCAGTGAAAGGATTGCAGGAATTACTTGAAGCCGGTGAATCACTGAAAGATAATGACGCTTACAATTATGATATTGTGAATATCTCAAGGCAGGTTTTCGGACAATATGCAGGTCATATCCTTTTTGAAATAACAAACAGCTATAAAAACAAGGAGCTGAAAAAGTTAAATGAAAATGTAAAGGAATTCACAGATCTGGCACTGAAGATTGAAAAACTGACAGGAACACGCGAAGAATTCCTGTTCGGCAAGTGGCTTGCTGACAGCAGGGAAAGAGCCACAAACGAAGAGGAAAAAAAGCTGTATGAATGGAATGCAAGGGCTATAATTACAACATGGGGAGGCAGGATACTGTATGGTTATGCCATCAAGGACTGGTCAGGGCTCTATTCGGATTATTACCTTCCGAAATGGGAAAAACTGTTTTCAGCCATGAGGAATGAGATCTCAGGAGGTAAAAAGCTTAACTATGAGAATTATAAAACAGAAATTATTACCTGGGAAGATAACTGGATTTCAATCAGCAACAATAAATTTTCTTCCCGTCCAACCGGCAATTCTGTCGAACTTGCAAAAGAGATCTGGGCAGAATATGGAGATAAGCTTCTCAGTGTAACAAGGCAGAATACTCCTGTAAAATGAGACTACTCAGATACCAGCTTTAATACCCTGGTACTGTTAGCCGGTACAAACAGTTCAACAGCATTTGATTTTATCTTATACTCTTTGCCGGTTATAAGCTCTACTACCTTCAAGTCATCCTTTGCTGTATACAGCTCATCTTCAATTGAAAGCCTGCAGGACTCATCCCTGACACTGTTATTTCTGACTGTCAGGTAGAATTTTTTCCTGTTGCCGAAACGCTCAATCCTGATATCCGGATTATCAGTACGGGCAAAGGTTACGGGTTCCCATCCTGCAGCTGCAATTTCACGGATAAGCGGAATATATTTCTTGAAAAAAGGTCTGCCATTTTCAATTTTTTTCTTATCCTGCCAGTAAGGATCATTTGAAGCATCGACACTGAAGAAGGAAGGGAAAAATCCATAGGCAAGCATTTTTTCGAAATATACTTCATACCCCGGATAGGGAGCTTCGGTGAATGCCTTGTCATTCAAGCCCTCATTCAGCAGGAAAACAATTGGTTTCTGAAATGAAATTGACCTCTTAAAATCAAGCGCAGCAACATTGTGGTCGCCTGTGGAATACCAGCTGAGTTCCGCACCGAAGAGATCGAGGTTTGATGCCACGAAAGGATTCCAGCCGTGTCCGTTGCCCATTGCCAGTTTTCCCTGGCTGTGCATCTCATCTGAAATTTTCTTCATGAACTCAAATTCCGAGACAAGGTTCCAGATTGCAGGCCGCCCTACGGATGATGAAAAGCTCAGAGGATAATCTGTAAATTCGAAATGATCCTGGTTATAATTGAGGTCATGGTGCCAGTTCCATTCCATTGAATCAAAATATATCCCGTCGACATTCATCTTAATTGCCGGATCAACCTCGCCCTGCCGTACAAAGAAATACCTGTTTATACCCGGGATCTCCGGATCGCAGTTAGTTGTGATACTTACAGCCCATCCTGTTTTAAACCAGGGTGTCTCAAGCCGTCTGGCCTGCCATTGTCCGTTTTTATCCTTTGTTGCGCTTGTGATAAGATAGGATTTGTGCCTTTCTGGCAACTGTTTTTCCGAGACAATTGAATCATAAGGCAGAGTTTTTGATTTAATTGGTATCTGCACATCCCATGGTTCGGTATACTGAAAACTCAGGACTCCTGTCCCTCTGTCAGAAACAATATTTGATATCTTTTCTCCGTCCCTTGTATCCTTGCTTCCCCATGATGTTTCATGAAAGGCAAAACCAAAATCTTCCCAGCCCGGGATGGAACGCATTGAAGTAAATGGCAGCCATATTCCCTCATTCACGACTCTTTTCTTAAATGCTTCAGGATAAATATTATAATAGGTTCTCAGTGCTGCCCGCATTCCCCAGCCGGAGTTGAAATCAAAACTGACGAGCCTGAAGAAAGCTCTCGATGGAAATTTTCTTGTGTCTCCTGAAACGGCAAGGTCAAGCTCGGTAACTATTCCCTTCCCTTTTTCAGCTGCCAGCCGGTAAACAACAGGAATATTAATGTCCACCCCTGCTGCATAACCTTTATTGTCAACACTAAGTGCGCAAAGAGGATAATATGACATTGTACCGGCTCCAACAGGTTCACCGTAACCACCATCAGACAGTGTGCTGCCATTGAAGGCACCTGCCGGAGGAACTATAGTTTGGATGCTGACTGTGTCACTGCATATCCTGCCTCTTTCCATTTCAATTGTTTTATCCAGCCCGCTGAACCAGGTCCATGCTGAGCCTTCAACAGGAGAAATCAGCCTCAGGGTAATACAAGCCGTATCTTTCGAAAGGCTAATAAAAGTTCCATTTATTTCTTTGTAATAATTTCTGTCAATCAAATGGACTACAAGCTGATACGAGCCATCAAAATATGCTAATACAGTGGCATTCGCAGTTTCTGATTCAGATATCAACGGCAAGTCTCTGAACCCTGAACCAGGATCATTATAATCGCGGTATTCAATCTTCATACCGGCAGCGCCTTTTACTTCACTCTTATCAGAACCTAACCCTGAAGCATAAGGGCTGACTGCAAAAACAATACAAAACAGAAGTATCGTAAGATTTAATCGTGTTCTCATTGCATGTATAATCGTTAAAAAGGTATATCTCTGTCAAACAGCCTGATATTCAAAATGAATGCAACGGAACCGTAGTGGACCCGGTGATTTCAATGATGACTGTTCTTCCTTCAAACCAGGCCAGCATTTTGTTCAGGGAAGAGGTCAAGTACTTTCAGGCCTGTGCCTTTACCTTATACCCTTTCAGTCCGAATACCAGGATTACAGCAAAGCAGAGCATGGGAATTATAAACCCTGTCGCCATATTTGACACATCGGCAATCCAGCCCATAAGCATGGGGCATACAGCTCCGCCTGCAACCATCATTACCAGTATTGAAGAGCCTTTCTTTGTCAGCCCTCCGAGATCCTTTATTCCCAGGGCAAATATTGTCGGGAACATTATTGACATGCAGAAGTAGGTTATATAAATTGAAATCAGTGACAACCATCCAAGACCAAGAATTACAAATACCATTGTTAAAACATTTATTGCTGCATACAGGGCAAGCATCTGGTTTGGCTTGAACCAGGTCATCATAACACTGCCGGAGAACCTGCCGATCATGAAGAATACAAAACCTAGAGAAAGCAGGTATGCAGCCTTTTCGTTGCTGAAATTGGGCATTGTTTCTGTGACATAATTAATGAAGAAACTGTTAATGCCTGTTTGCGCCGCGACATAAAGGAACTGTGCGATAACTGCGAACTTGAAATGGCTGTATTTCAACAGATGTGAATATTTTCCCTTATCCCCGTGACTGTCATGTTCGCCTTCATGGATCTCAGGCATTTTTGTGAAAATAAAGAGAATAGCAACAAGAGTCACTAGTATGCCTATTATCATGTAAGGCATAATCATTGATGCGAATTTATTTGATTCAGCCACTGCTCCACTGCCTCTGAAGATAAACCATCCTCCTACAGTCGGGCCGATAATCCAGCCAAGTCCGTTGAATGACTGTGAGAAATTAAGCCTTTGTTCCGAGGTATCCTTCGGACCAAGAACTGTTGAATAGGGATTAGCTGCCGTTTCAAGACAAGTGAGCCCGCAAGCAATAACAAAAAGGCAGAAAAGAGTGAATTCGAAGGTTTGAATTTCTGCTGCCGGATAAAACAGGAATGCTCCAAAAGCATATAAAAGCAACCCGAAAATAATTCCTTTCTTATAACCTATATGGCTCATTATTAGTCCTGCGGGAATTCCCATTACAGCATAGCCGCCATAGAGCGCAGCCTGCACCCATCCTGATTTTGCCTTGGTGATACCAAGTATTTCCTGAAAATGTTTGTTCAGCACATCGAGAAGGCTGTGGGCGAAGCCCCATAGAAAGAAAAGACTAGTTACAAGTATAAATGGAAGAAGAAAACCTGCAGTTACAAGTTTTCGCCGGCCGTTATTAACGGAAATATCGTTTGCCATACAATCCTGTATTTTGTTAATACAAGATTATCAGGATTTATGACTTTACCAAGAAAAAGCCTGGATTTTAAGACTCTGTTTTACTATATTGTTACGTTGAGGATGATTTCCCGGATTTTGATAAGATCAATATTCTGTCATCTGCTTTAGCAACGGCATTGATAAAATCCCTGAATTGCTGAAACTTATCTGTTGACAGTTTGCATTCATCCAGTTCAAAATGCCTCCTGAACAGAACCTTCCCCTCACTAACCTCAA
This sequence comes from uncultured Rikenellaceae bacterium, assembly GCA_964516485.1. Lineage (GTDB taxonomy): Bacteria > Bacteroidota > Bacteroidia > Bacteroidales > VadinHA17 > LD21. The sequence goes on along the minus strand of CAZEYY010000040.1, from coordinate 12,367 downwards.
ATTTGCAGATGAATTGTCCAAAATCAGTTTTCAGGTTAATATCCTCAGGGATATAGTCCGGTTTGTATCCCACAGGCAAATAATAACACACTGAATCAGTTCTGATCTCGGATCGTGCAACAGAAATGCCGACAGGTTTTATCTCACCAATATAATCTGACTTATCGATTGCCGGATTAAAGAATAATTTATCCTGCATTTTTGTAGTCATATCATTGACACTCAGGCTGTACACAAATCGCGCAAAAGGTTTGTCATTTTTATTTTCATTATAAGATACGGAGTTTAAGCTGAAATTGTAAAATCTTATACCTTGATCCAGTATCTTTCTCATTTCTGAAACTGACTTTTTTGAAAATGACTGGTTTGAAATATCATAAAATGATCCGGAATAGGTATTTGTCATTTTAAGCAAAGCCGCTCCGTTTTCGTAAATTGTAACTTCACCTCCTCTTGTAAACAGATTTTCCTCCTTGCTGAATTTTGGAGTTTTTACAATCACTCCTCCTTTATCAGTAACAAGCAATGCAAATCTGTCATCAGTGAAATTTCCAAGATAATTAAATGGCAGATCCTGGCTTGTACATTCCAGCCATACAGTATCTTTCAAAACCGGGACGCTAAGAATTACATGGTTAAATGATGCAGATACAAAATTCACATATTTATCCATTTTCACTCCGGCTGAAACAAGAGTATAAAATGATTCGATACCTGCAGCACTTAAAATTGCCTTCATATAATTAGCTAATCCCTTGCAGTCGCCAAAACCATTTTTCGATACAGCTTCAGCCGAAGCTGGTTTCCATCCTCCGATTCCAATCCGTATTGAAACATATCTGGTTCTTGATTGCATGTACTCGTAGAGGATTTTAACCTTTGCCGCTTTATCAGAAGTCTCTTTTACAAGTTCTTTAATATTTGAAACTTCATCTGAAGACAACACATCCTGACCCTTTATCAATTCATAATTCCATTTGCCAAAATCCCTCCATGAATTCATAGAACCTCTGACTCCTCCATATTCAAAGTTTGTCGGAGCAGTTAGCAACAACGGCCAGGCTGATTCATAGAACAAAATGCTTGTATTATTCTGAGCTACTGCCTTCAGGTTTTCCTCCTGCCAGGTGTAAATCCTTCTGCCATCCTGAAGAACAGAATCAACAGGATTATCCAGATTCTGTTCATAATATCTGAATTCTATGCCACCAGGTACAATAAACTGAATGCCTGATTTCTGAACCGAAATATTATAATCTGATTGAAATGCCCAGGCGGGATAATGAAGTATACTTTTATACTCCTTTTCATATTCATACTCAAAAGTATAAGGGTATCGGTATTTCTCAGAAGATAACCGTTTAACTCTGTCATCAGAATAAAATGTAGCAGCAGAAACTACGCTTCTGTCCGTAACATCCTGAATGCCTAGTGTTTTTATAAGGTTTCCGGCTTCGTCATAAATTGCACCTCTCAGGTAGTTTACTTTTGAGAAGTCATCATAAAATACCTCAGCCTTACCATAATTATCCGCCTTTTCGTTTACTATCGTAACAACAATTTTTACTTTTTCCACGGCTGTGCCTATGCCTGTTATTCTATAAACGCATTGATCTGATCGGATTATGGCATCAGCATGTTTTCTAAGCTCATCCGGGATAGAGTCGAAACAATATTGCTGAGAGAATGACATGGTACTCCAAAAGAGTACAACTGAAAGAATAATATATTTTCTCATGGCACCAGCTGCTCAATTCTTTTTCAATACTATATATTCTGACTGTTTTTGCTGAACCTTCAGGTAAAAACTCTGGATATCCTTATACTCTGAAACAGCGAAAGCGATCTTATCTATCTTAAAGAGACTTGAAATTTTAATAAGGTTCCCTGATTGTTCACAGGTGAATTTAAAAGAACCACCATCTTTCCCAAGTGTGATGCTTGAATCATCCGGCTTCATATCAAGACTGTATCCTTCCGGTATTGTCAATGACAGTGTGAAGCTTTCAACCTGCGGGCAACCAAAATCAACAGGATATTTTCTTTCCGACAAGTAAAAAGGATTATAAACAGCTGTATTTAGCTGGTAAGGTTTTATAATTAATTCATTTTGTGTCAAATGTGATCCGTCGATAATTTTAAAGCTGTAAGATTCTTTTACTTCGGAACCGATATCCTTCACACTGCCAAGTTTAAATTCACTAATTTGAGCCTCCGGATTATTTGATTTTACAAGGTCGGAATATCCTTCCTCGCTTTCAAGTCGTATTTGTTTTCTTAAAGAGGATGCTTCATAACCTTTATATATGTTTTCAAGCTTCCCCCAGATACTTCCGTCCTTTTCAGGAACCAGAGTGATATTTTGACTTAAGGAATTTATTTCCTTATTGTCAAGTTCAACAAAATCCGACTTGGTGTTTCCGCAGAGCCATCCGGTTTTGTTCAAACAATTAAAAGGAAGCTCATTGAAAGGACGCATCGGATCGGTTGCATCAACCAGATAATATTCACCTTCAATATTAATACGTGCCACCACATAATTAAACTGAGTAATTAATGCTGAGAGGACATTAAGGCTTCCGTTTGACCGGGTACTTAATATTACCGGCTCAGCTGATAAGCCAGCAGCCCTGGCCATTGCAATCAGTAAAATGTTTATATCTGCAGAATTTCCTTTTCCCTTTTGAAGGATCTTTCGCAAAGGAGCGCTGGTAATGAAATCCTCCTCTCCGTCCCACATAATATTTGAAGTAATATATCTGTGTATTAAAAGGAGCTTTGCCCGGTTATCCTTTTCATTTCCGATTATTGTTTTTGTCAGTGATTTCAGATTTGCTTCCAGAGGTGTTCCGAAATCACTTCTTTTCATAAGTTCTTCGGTAAGATTATTGTAAGAAGGTGTGATTTCCTGTTTTGAGATATCAGGTAATTCGACTCTGGCTAACTCAAATGTGATCCTGGAAACCAGGTCATTTCTCCCGATAATATATGGTTCAGCTTTGAATGCAGGGACATCATTTGCAGTCCACCGCAAAATGTTAGTCTGAACATAATCATCAAGAAACCTTTTATTCCCTCTGGCAGATTCAGATCTGATACTATTCAGATTACCGGATAGAACATATTTATAAACAAATGATTCAGGATATTCAACTGTAAGTGAACTAAAAGCAACGGGAATCTCCCTTTGAAATTTCCAGGGAACAAAGATATACTTTGAATAGCTTCCAAGCCTCATCCGATATGTATATTCAATAATTGAACCTTCATGAACATCAGGGAAGCTGAATTTAAGAGATTGCCGTGATTCTCCTGTTTTTTCAATAATAAAGGCTTCTTTTGTAACAGGCGTTTCAATTTTTTCACCATTTTTCAGATTGAATGTTGATGCTTTGTATTTTGTAATTTTTTCATCTTTCCTGAACGGAAGAGTTATGTCTGCATATCCAAATCCGTCACTGTTGACTATTTTTATTCTTACATCCCTTTCCATCTCAACAAAAAAACCTCTGCTGTCATATCCAAGTCCTGCAACTGCAATATCGGAAAGCACAATTGCATCAGCTCCTGGATCCGGTTCATAAGGCTTATTTTTAAGATCATCTATTTTTATATTGCCAAAAGGCAGCGAAGTTTGAGAGTAACAATTGGTTGAATGGAAAAGGAACCCATAGAAAACAATACAATTTATCACTAGCTTTAAGTAGTAAAAGTATTGTACATTTCCACAATTAGGGTATTTTGTTTTAAGCATAACAAATATTAAGTTGTCTATATTTTTTCATTCACATAATCTGGCACATTTCACTATAATACCTTCTATAACCTCCTGTTAGGACTTGTAACCTGTAGCTTCCTGCAGGTATTGACGAGGGCGCAATTACTGTAATTTCAGTTGCTGAACCTTTTAAAATGCTACACTTATATTTGCCAAGGTATACTAAATTGCTGTTCCAATCAGGATTGAAATTTTTACCGGTAATTTTAAAATAATTGGAACGAGAAAATGCTATAGGATTAACAAAACTTATTTCATGCGGAATCAGTACAAATTTTTCTTCAGATTTAACTTCAAAACCTCCTGATAGCCTGATTATTGTTTGCTTTGGAATGCTGTCAATACCTATCGATACTCTGAACATAATTTTTTGTACATCATTATAAACAACTTCACAGATATATCCATTACCTAATAATACTGTTGGTCTGGAGGGCATATCTCTCCCAGAAATAGTAACAGTATCATTAAATGTACCTGATAAAGGATAAACAGATTCAATTACAGGATTCTTTGTAATAAACGATTCACTAAATACAGTCTCCTGTTTTCCGACAAGTATTTTTATTGAAGAAGCACCTTCAAAAAAAGGCACATTACAGGTTAGTGTTGTAGAATTTCCCTCTAAATTTTCAGCATTCTTATCGCCGAACTGAACATTTGTTTTTGTTCGATCAGAACTCATAAGATATTTCCCTTTAATAGTACAGGTAGTTCCTGTAGGCCCGGATAATGGATCAATAGATTGAATGTATGGAGCATAAAGCTTAAAGGAATCAGTAAAAGTTATTGAAAACGGCAAAGATGAACAAACAACAGGATTGTTCTGATATTCCAAAAATCCTGGCACATAACAACTAATTGAATCCCTTTTACAAGAGATAATATCTGCATTATAGCCACCTATCAGAATTTTGTTTCTTGATTTGTCCGGATGAAATCTCCCTTTAAGTGTAACCTTGTCACCCCAGGTCCCTTCTTTTGGTGAGATTGAATATATTTCCGGAGGGAGCAGTCGAATTTCCCTGTTTTGCGGCAAAACAAAATTATTGATTTTAAGTTTGACTAAATTACTGACAGAATTTAGTTCATTTGGCAAAACCAACAGAACTGAATCAGGATAAGATTTCAATATCTTGCTGGAAATGTTACCTATTGTAGCAGTTATTGAAAATTCTTTATTTATACTTTGAAGATTCTTTCCGATGATCTTAACTATATCTCCCCAGAATGCAACTCCCGGATTTATATCAGTTATCCTTGGCAAAATCAGTTTCAGACTATCATTACAATAAATAGTATTCCCCCCTACAGAAAGTGAAATGTTTGCTTTTACATCAGTGATATCCGCATTAACAATTACTCTCAGAGTTGTATCTGTTGAACTAACTGACTTGCAGTCGTAGTTATTAAGTCTGATGGCATTATTTTGCGGAACCCAGGAGAAATTTCTCCCGTATAATGTTAAGGTATCAAGCCATCTGGCCGAGTCAGGTTCGAAACCGGAAATTTCAGGACCCTTACTTCCAAGGCTCTTGAATGTTACTGGATTTCCAAAAACAAGGTAATCCCTGGTTTTTGCAAACGGGCGAACAATATATTCCATGTCTTTTATCAGACTGCTTGATATTACTGCAAAAAACTGGCCGGTATCTGTAGCCGGTCCGAGGAAAATCCTGTCATGACTTAATGTTGGTTCATAACCAGATGCCCAGACAAATCCATGCTCAATTACCGGCTCACTTCCCAAAGAATATATATCTGCTGCCAGTATAGCTCCATTTTCACTGATACTTTTCAGAGGCAGGGTTTTTAACCTGGGATAGACTCTTGGTTTAGATGTTTCCTCTTCACATCCGGTAACAATAACTACAAATACTATTAATATAGCAGCTATTGGAAATTTTTTTTTGGTTATCTTAATAATATCATACATGACCAATATGATTTCAGACAGATCGGGTATATCCCAAATTTAAAAAAAAGTTAACAGAACAATAAATAATTTAGAATTTTTTTCTAATTTAGTCCAAGATGCCTGATAATCAATTATGAAAGCAAAATACCTGTTTCTGTTTTTTCTTTTTTTGTTTTCCGGAATGTCTTTAACAGCTCAGAATCTGTTTCGTGAAGGATATATAGAAAAGAGAAATGGTGTGATTTTAAATGGACTTATTGAATATAAACCAACAAATAGAATCCCGGCGACTTGTGTATTTAAAAGATTTGATATAGCAGAAAAAGTTGAATACAGGCCTGATAATATTGCCAGCTTCGGATATGATAACGGAACCCGGTACGAATCATATCAGACAGAAGGTAAAACAGAATTCTATGAAGTTCTGATTAAGGGTAAGATATCTGTCTATAAAAATGGATCAGATTTTTTCCTGGTAAAGGAAAATGGCAAACTCACTGAACTGAAGAAATCAGATATTTCGGTCGATGGCAATTCTTATGATAATCTGAAAGCTTATCTTGAATATATTACGGAAGAAAAATGCGGGCCGGTGAGTGAGAAATTTTCCCTGGAAAAAGAACTCCTTCCGTTAATAGAGTCTTATAACAGGATCACTGGAAGCAATTATCATTCTTATAACAGATCATTTTCAGAAAAAGAATTTATAAATCAGTCAGGATTGTCGGGGGCTTATCAGTTCAGATACGGAATCTTAGGAGGAATAAATGTATATAATTTATCGTTGGGAATAGCCCCTGGAGTTCTAACTCCTTTCAATTCATATTTACCAAAACCAGAAAGTGAAACCGGGCCTGTAACGGGAGTATTTCTGGAAAAGTTAATATTACGCAAATCTGACAAATTAGCTTTGAGAGTTGAACTTCTATACGAAAAACAAAATTTCTATTGTTACAGCGAATCAAAATACTCAATATATATAAGCAGGCATGATGCCTTCTTTGACTTTTCAGCCATATCTGTACCTGTATTACTGCAATATTCCTTTACCGGTAACAGGTTAGTTCCTTACATTAATACAGGAGTTGCATATCAGCGTTTTCTTTCAGGCTCTTATAACCATACAGAAGAAAAAGAAACTGCATATTCCCTGCCTGAGATTTCAACCTATGAAGACTCAAATATGAGCATAGATACAAAAGAATACAAGGCATTATTTGGAGCCGGACTAAGATACAGGTTAATCAACAGGATGAACCTTAACCTGCAGGCAAGACTTGCATACGGTTCGGGGCTTTTTGTTAATTCACCCCCTCAGGGATATTCCTCAGGTGCATCTTACAAAAAGTTTTATAGTCAGAATTCTTTACAATACTCCCTGATGTTTGGTATTTCTTTTTAATTGCAATTTCACAGCAGATCCTTCCAAACATATATATAATATCAAAATAAAATTCCCGCAGATCCCGCAGATCTTCACAGAATTTATCTGCGACAATCAGCGCTATCTGCGGGAAAACCTTAAACCCAAATTTTATATCCTTAATTAACCAGCAGGCTCACTTTAATATTGAAATCGTCGTAGATTGTCTTGTCACCAAGATTATCAAAGAACGATCCTGAGCCATAGCGAACATTGTATTTTGTCCTGTCGACAACAATGTTTGCAAAATACCAGTTACCGTCATCTTTTTTCTGATAGGCAGCCTTGAATTCAACAGGATTTGTAACTCCCTTGATTGTAAGATTCCCTTTTACAGAGGCAGTTCCCTTATCAAAGCCTGTGCTTTCTGTAAGAACAAGCTTAGCTGTGGGAAATTTCTCAACGCCGAAAAAATCATCAGATTTCAGATGACCTACAAGCTTGTCGAGATTCTCATTGCTTGTAATTGTTGTCATGTCAATTACAAACTCTCCAGACTGTATTTTGTTGTCTTTCAGTGACAACCAGCCCGACCGCAGTGAAATACCACCATCATGTTTTCCGGTGACTTTTTCACCAAGCCATTCAAGTTTTGTTTTTGCAACATCAGCAGTCAATTTCTGCTGTGCCTTTGAGTTGATAAAAATCAATGATGATAAAGCCAGTACGATAAATGTTTTCTTCATAGTATTCAATGTTTATTTCGACTATAAACATTGATACCGGCTGTTTTGTTCAGTTTGTGTGAAACTTTACAGTTTATGGATGTTAAGTCCGCCGCTTATTTCGAAGATTGTTCCGGTTGAGAAGGCCCAGTCGCCACGGGCAAGAGAAGCAACAGCTTTGGCAATATCTGAAGGCATTCCCCATCTTTTCTGAGGGATGAGTCCCTCACTTATAAGCTTGTCGTATTTATCCTTGATTCTGGCAGTCATGTCTGTTTCAATAATTCCGGGCCTCACCTCATAAACAAGTATTCCGTCGAGTGAAAGCCGGTCGGCAAAAACAGAAGATGCCATACTCAGGCCTGCCTTTGAGATGCAGTACTCTGCCCTGTTTGTAGAGGTTAGTGCGGCAGATACAGAAGTGATGAAAACAATTACAGGACGGTAATTATCAACATGTTCCTTTAACCAGAGCATTTCCTTTGCAACCTTCTGGGCAAAAAACACCGGTCCTCTGAGATTAATGTTCATGAGCCTGTCATAGCTCTCCTCAGTCATATCAAGGATATCATTCCTCTGGAGTGGTGCAACGCCTGCGTTATTTACAAGAATATCAATGCGGCCATATCTTTCCAGGATATTCGCAACTACCTCCTTATGGCATTTTGTGCATGATATGTCGAGACCAATCGGGAAGAACTGTGATCCTTTTTTTGCAACCTCGGCAGCCAGGATTTCCATTCCCTCGCTGTCAGTTGAACGCGCAATTGCTGCTATATCATATCCTTCTGCAGAAAGCCCGATTGCAATTGATCTTCCGATTCCTCTGCTTGCTCCTGTAACTACTGCAACAGGTTTATCATTCATAAGCCTCGATTTAGGGGTCATCCTGAAAAAACGCTTTAAAGGTAATAATTTGGATGATTCGGGCAACAGACGGTTAAAATATCTTGCGACAAGCTGAAAATGTCCGGAATTCTTATACTTTTTCATAAACCGGAAAAAATGTATACTTCTGGATTTCAGAATGTTTATAGTTAACTAAACAACAACTGCCAGGTAAATGCAAAGATCAGTTATTTATGCCAAACCGCGGGTTAACAACATTGTTGTAAATTGATCCGAAGGTGTAACTGAGGCTTACACCACCATTAATATAGAAATTTGTTGCCTGCTGCTTAAGCCTGAGAAGCCTTTCCGCCTCTGACAATTCTCCTCGTGCCAGGTTAAGCTGATTATTTATATATGTAACCCCTGTATTGACCGAAAGAGAAAGTCCTTTTATAATTCTCAGACGTGTATAGCCCCAGAAACCGAACCTGTTTTTAGAGAAATCAGCCAGATAATTTGATCCGGAAGCTGAGAAATTTATAGAACCCCATTTTTTCTGAATCTGGTATGCAGCACTCAATGAATGTTTTAACATGCCTTCATTCATCTTATTATAGATCGTTGTATCGGCATAATCAGAATATTCATAACCCATACTGTACAAAATCCTGAACTGACGGTGTGTGGCTTCTGAATAAGGGAAAATATCATATTCAATTGTAGGAAGAATATCCATATTGAAATCGTAATTCTGGCTTGTTGATGATTCAGCATCAATCCTCAGGCCGGCAGACCAGTGGTCACCCAGACTCTTTACAAACAGGTTGCGTATTGATTTACTGCTTACAAGGTATTCGGTTGTTACAGTATCTTCTATATAAGTTTGTTTGTTTGAATACTGGTTGAGCTCAATTTCAAGCTTTAGTTCCGGGGTCACCCTTGTAATCTGGAAAGTGTTGTAGATTGAAAACCGTTTATATGTTTCCTCCCCGTTATATGAAGGATTGGTTTGAAGCTCAAATACCCAGTTATGCCATCTGTCCTCAATCTCATGCTGCTTAATTTCTCCTGTGTTCTTTATATCAATCTCATCAAAGAATGGAGTGCGGGCCACATACCTCATTAGACCCATTTTTATCATGTTAGTCTTCTTCTCCCTTACAATTGCAGATGTTTCATCGGGATTACTCGTATATGTCAGGGTATCGTCCATTCCTGCATATTTTTCAAGTCCCTGAAATGCAAAGGTGAACTGGTTGCCTCCGCTTCCGGCAGGCTGGCTTGTAACCAGCAGGTAAACTTCGGCCTCCTTTGTGTCACGGACATAATTTACAAAAGGTATTTCCTGCCTCGTAAAATTCATGTCACAGGAACGACAGTCTATAAAGAATTTTATTGATCCCTTCCTTGCAGAATCTCTTTTTTCAGATGTTTTCACATTAAGAGGAATACCAGCCCTGTCAACCACAGAGGCAGGGAGTGTATCTGTCTTTACAGAAGTAATACTGTTGACCTCTCCTTTTTCAAAAGGTATTTTACCCCATTCCTTCTCAAGTTCCTCAGCCAGTTCTGCTGAAACAGCAGATCCGCCGTTAAATGCTGATATAAAAGAACCGCCGAAACCAAGCGATTTCACTATTTCAATTGCATCCCTTGCATCAGAATATCTCCTGAACATCCCGACATAATACTTTCTGAGATCAGAACCCGGAATTGTGAAAGCGTAGATCGGACTAAGTCCTTTGAAAACAGAAGGGGCTACAGGCCTTCTGAATGCAGCTAACTGAATACGATAGGAAAGACCGTCAGGAACCGGGGGATCTGTTTCAATGCCAGCTGCACTGTTTGCAGCCATCTCTTCCGAAACTTCAAAATAAGAAAAAATATCACCTCTGGTTTTATCCTGATACCTGTTCCTGCCGTTTTGATCAGTAGTATCTGCTAAACCGTAACCGGAAGTATTTTCCGATTGTGCAGAGGATATCCTGGGAGACAGTACACCTCCCAGTATCAGAGCTGATATGATTATTAACCTAAATTTCATTTACGGAATAGTTCCCATAAAAATAACCACCGGTAGTGGTCAAGACAAATATGGTGATAAAAATCATTTATACCTTAGTTGAAGCTGGTGATAATCAAGAATTAATGATTTTTAACACTTAGTTTCTGAATGCTTTATTTTTTAAAGTTTCCGTAGTTCACCGACCTGGGTCCGATCCAAGATTTCACCGACACTGCCTTAAGGTAATAAGCGGTAAGATTTTTAAAAACTACAGACCGCAATAACAGCTTCCTTATATAAAAAAACAAAATACCGGCCAAACCTGCAATTCCGGCTGAAATAAGATTGTTAATAACGATAAATGTCTGTATCATAACCCTTTCCAGACCTTTCTTATGTTTTGCAAAATACAGGTGACGGGATATATAAACCTCCGTTTTTGTAAGTGCAGAAGTTTTCATGTTTATTCGTGAACTTCCGCCATGATTATGCTCAATCGTAATTCCTGAATGATATGCTATATCCCCTCCTGCATTTCTTATCCGCCGGCAAAGGTCAACATCCTCCGAATACATCCAGAAGTCTTCATCAAATCCTCCATGAAATCTGAAATCATTTGTCCTCATAAGCATCAGTGATCCGGAAACCCAGTCAGGAAAGAAAATTTCATCTGAAAAATCCTTCCTGTATCTCTTCTGACTTTTATAACCGGTATTAAAAACCGTACGCATGAAACCGGTAAGATTCGAAAAGCCCGGGAATGGACCCCAGGCAATGCTTTCCCTGCCCTTTTCATTCACCTGTTTGCAGGAGAGCATAGTTATTGATTTCTCTGACTTTAATGTATTCAGCAATCCTGACAGGGCTGCTTCGCTTACTACTGTATCGGGATTCAGAATAAGGATATTATCTCCTTTTGCATGAGAAGCTCCCAGGTTACATCCATTTGAATATCCGCCATTTATAGGATTGTCGGTAAAGATAAAACCCGGATATGACAGTTTTATATCATCAAAAGCACTGTCCCCCCTGCAGTTATTTACAACTATAACCTCCATTGAAAACAGGCTGCCGGTAATTTCCTTTAATGAATCAAGGCATTTCACAAGCCTGTCATAACCCTTATAACTAACAATAACTACTGAAATATCCATTCTCGTCAATTTCTCTCAAACTCTTTATCTCTTCTCTTATACTCTTCTCCCTCACTCTCACTCTCACTCTCACCTCCTCCCTCTCCTTCCTCATCCATCCAATCGTACACTGGCTCCTGAGGCCCTTCCTTTCTGAACCATACAGCAAGCACTGTCCCTGCGAAGAAGCCAAGCATGTGTGATTCCCAGGAAACATTCTCATAAATTCCGGGAAACAAGCCCCAAACCATTGATCCGTAAAGAAATACAATTAGAAGTGACAATGCAACCAATCTGAAGTATTTTCTTATTATGCCGCTGAAAAATAAAAATGATGCTAGTCCGTAAACAAGGCCACTGGCTCCTATATGCCATGCTTCCCGACCTGCAAGCCAGACAAGGATACCTGAGAAAAGCCATGTAAGTGAAAAAACTTTAAGCGCGACCTCAGAGTAAAAGAAGAAAAGCGCCACTGCAAGCAGGAAAAGAGGAACAGTGTTATTAACGAGATGCTTTAAACCTGAGTGAATAAATGGAGAAAGTATAATCCCGGGTAATCCGTCGGCTGACAGGGGATGTATTCCGAAACCGGAGAAATCAAGGTTAAAAAGTCT
>CAZEYY010000039.1:22408-28937 GCA_964516485.1 uncultured Rikenellaceae bacterium | reverse complement strand
TAGGATAGCCAAAATAGCCATCAACGCCAGCACGTATGGCTGCCTCAGCAACAGCCTCATTACCCTTCATCAGCCTAAGTTCTCTTTCCATCGCGGCTATATTTTTGTTTTGTAAACTGTTATAACTCCGTCAGGGCAGACTATTGCACAACTGGCACATCCAATGCACAGGTCAGGATTAGCAGGATAGGCATTAAAATAACCTTTTCCGTTAACCTCCTTAGCCATTGCGATGGTGCCTGTTGGACATGACACCATGCATACTTCGCATCCTTTGCATTTCTCAACATCAACTACAATACTACCTTTGATCTTTGCCATATCAATTCTTATGTTGATTCTTAACTGGAAAATCTCTGTTAAAACATTTCAACCTCTCCTCAAGATCTGAAAACTGATCCCTGTAAACATGTGATACACAAGCCCTTAATCCATCATTCCTCTGACTGCCTGTAATATCAAGAGTTATAGCACTGATACCGTAATGAAGAAGTTTCTCGAGCAGTTCGGCACCTGTCATTCCCGGGTATGCGATTGTAAAATAAAACCCATCGGCAACCGGTTTGTCAATATCAGTGTCATAGGCTATAAAGAAGCCGTTCTCAGTGAACAGTCTTTTCATGATATTAGCCTTCCCTCCGTACTCCCTTACTTCATCGAGAAATCTGAGTCGCCCTTCATTGGCCTCTTTAAGGATGGCAGCAAGACCATATTGTACAGAATGTGCAACACCGGCAGAAAGACCGTAAAGAGCTCCGTAAACAACTGAATGACCAAACTTATCAGAAGAATAATACCTTAGCAGATCGGGATAACTTCTTTCATACAAATGATCAGATATTCCCATCATCCCTATCCTCTGTCCGGCATAGCTGAAAACCTTCGAGCTTGAAATAAGAAGAATATAATCATCTGTATATCTTCCAATTGAAGGCTGAAAAGGAGGTAAACCAGGCTTTGAATAATCACTTCTGAAATCCATGCCAAAATATGCAAGATCCTCTATAACAATCACATCATATTTTCTGGAAAGATCACCTATTATTTTCAGTTCTTCCTCTGTAAGGCACATCCATGTAGGATTATTTGGATTTGAGTAAACAAGAGAGGATACCTTTCCTGTTGCGTAGAATGATTCAAGTTTCGGAGCAAGTTTTTTACCCCTGTGTTCGAAAATATCAAAATGTGTATAGTCATGGCCAAGCATCTTCACCTGGCTTTTCTGTACAGGGAATCCGGGATCGAGGAACAGTGATCCCTCCTTGCTTCTGTCATTCCTGTTTGCGACAAGGAATGCAGCCATGGATCCCATCATCGATCCAACAGACGGAACACATCCCCTGGAACTTATATCAAGATTGAGGAAAAGCTTGATAAACCTTGAAGTCTCATCTTTCAGAAGCTGAAGGCCTTCAATATCAGGATATACAGATGCGACTCCCTTTTTTAGAGCTTCAATCTCGGCATCCACACCTGCCTGTTCAGCAGGAAGTCCCGGGACACCCATTTCCATCCTTACATATTTCTGTCCGGTTGCTTTTTCAAGCATGTTCACCAGCCTGACTATTTCCCTTATTGAAGCGGTAGAGAATGATTTTACTCCGCTTTCAGCAATTATTTCAGATACCTTTTTATTATCGAACGGAACCTGTCCCATCTTTATTTTCTTATGGTCTTTTACCTGGTTAAGCGTGTCAAATATACTAATATTAAAATCCTTTCAAAGCTGATCATTATCAGCTCCAAGGCTGATTCAATGCAGGTTCAGAACTTTCTGTTGTCGATCACTCTTTTTGCCTTCCCCTCGCTTCTTTCAATAGTTTTTGGTTCGGCCAGAGTTACCTTAAGTCCTATTCCTATTGAACTCTCAACCGAATTCTGAATTCTCTGCCTGAGTGTTTCAAGTTCACTTATTCTGTCCTGGAAAAACTCATCTTCAACTTCCACCTTAAGTTCAAGAGTGTCCAGATTGTTCTGCCTGTCGACGATAAGCAGGTAATGTGGCTTAATCTCGTGCATCTCGAGCAATACACTCTCGACCTGTGACGGAAAGAGATTTACTCCCCTGATAATCAGCATGTCGTCACTTCTACCCAGGCATTTATCCATTCTCACAAGGGTCCGTCCGCAATCGCATTTTTCGTAATGCAGTCTTGTCAGATCCCTTGTCCGGTATCTTATAAGTGGTAGTCCTTCCTTTGTTATTGTGGTAAAAACAAGCTCTCCTACAGTGCCTGCGGGGAGAACTTCAAGTGTTTCAGGATCAATTATTTCCGGATAAAAATGATCTTCATTTATATGCAGCCCGTTCTGCACAAGGCATTCACTTGCAACACCAGGACCAATTACCTCACTCAGGCCGTAGATATCAATGGCCTTTATGCTGAGCTTTTGTTCGATTTCCCTCCTCATGTTTTCAGTCCATGGTTCTGCTCCGAATACACCCACTTTAAGTTTCAGCTCCTCACGCCTGATACCGCTGTCCTGTATGGCTTCTGCAAGGAACAGGGCATAAGAAGGAGTGCATGCAAGGACAGTACTTCCGAAATCGTGCATAAGCTGAATCTGTCTTGTAGTATTTCCGCCTGAGATTGGAATAACTGAGGCGCCTATTTTTTCTCCGCCGTAATGAAGTCCAAGTCCCCCGGTGAACAGCCCATACCCGTATGCTATCTGTATAAAGTCATTCCGTGTTGCCCCGGCTGCAGTAAGTGTTCGTGCCATAACCTCTGACCAGGTGGAGATATCTGCCCGTGTATAGCCAACTACAGTTTGTTTACCTGTTGTGCCTGATGATGCGTGTATCCTTACGATTTCGCTCATAGGTACTGCAAAAAGTCCGAAAGGGTAATTATCCCTCAGATCCTGCTTTGTTGTGAAAGGAAGTTTCCGGATATCATCAATGTTTTGAACTGATTCGGGTCCCAGACCGGCTTCCTGCATCCTGTTTCTGTAAAAGGGTACATTGAAATACACCCGTTCAACAGTTTCCCTGAGTCTTTCTCCCTGTACTTTTCTAATGCCATCGCGATCCATGCTTTCGAAATGGCGGTTCCAAATTTCCATAATACTAACGGTGTTCAGTTTTGACAGCAGATATTATCTGCATAATTATAATTTATAAAGATCTCCGGAAGTCAGCAGATCCATCTCATGACTTTTCAGTTCATTGATGGCTTCACGATTATTGCTGCAACGGAGGATTATTATTGATTTATCATCAACAGTAAAGGCATAAGTGTACTCAACAGAGATATTCCGGTCAGAGAGAATCTTGAGTACCTTTGCATAATGTTTTGCCTCGCTTGGTGCGCTAACAGAAATCACTTCTGTAATATTTACAGTGAAATCGTTGTTTTTGAGTATCTGTTTTGCCTTATCAGGGTCAGTAACAAGCAGTCTCAGTATTCCGAATTCGGAAGTATCCGCGACACTTAACGCAGTAATCTTAATATTTTCACGGCCCAGTACTTCCAGAACCTGAGTCAGGCGTCCAGATCTATTTTCAAGAAAAACAGAAAGCTGTTGAATTATCATGATCGTATATTCTTATTCAGAAAATCCTGTAAATATTACTTATTTTTTTCAATTCTTATCCTTGCATCGACAACTGTTATACTATCGGGACTCCCAATAAGAGGATTAAGGTCCATCTCCTTAATTTCTGTTGCAAACCTGAGAAGGGTTGACAATCTGACAATTATCTCTGCAAATTTCTGTTCATTTATACCAGGTTTGCCCCTGGTACCTTTTATTATCTTATAACTTTTTATGCTTCTTATCATTGATTCGGCTTCCCGGAAGGTAAGAGGGGCAAGTCCGGAAGATACATCCTTTAGCACCTCCACGAAGATACCTCCAAGCCCGCAGAGAACCACATGGCCGAACCTCGGTTCATATTTTGCGCCGATAAAGAGTTCTGTACCTGAAAGCATCTGCTGTACAAGAACAGCCCTAACGCCTTTTATCTTAATCATCCTCGAAAACTCAGCCTCAAGGTGTTTTTCCGATTTAATGTTCAGAGTGACTCCACCCACATCTGATTTATGCACCGGACCAACTACCTTAAGGGCAAGTGGATATCCTGTTTTTCTTGCAACGCCAAGCAGTTCTTTTTTTGTCCTGGCAACAGCCTCTTTTACAACCGGAATATTCGCAGCACCAAGTAGCTGCTGTATTGCAGCCGGTTCAAGGTATCCGTCATTTGCATTATCAATGATCCTCCGTATCCCCGGTACATCCACCTTATCGAGGTGAATTTTCTCATCAGCCGGCAGCGGAGTATTAAAGATCCTGATGAGAGCCCTGCCAAGAACGACTTCATCAGGAAAATTCACATGGCCTTTATCCAGAAAATATGCTAGTTCCTGAGAAGAGCTTGTAATTGATGGGAGTATCGGATAAAGCGGTTTATCGCATTCATTAATCTTATTGTGAAGATGGTCATAGATTTCTGTTATGTCAACAAGCCCGTTACTCCCGAAAATCACTGTCATGCCGTCTATTGTAGGGATCTTCTTATCAACATATTCAATAACCTTATCAAGCTGCTCCTTGGTTGCAGTGGCAATCATGTCTATAGGATTGTCAGCTGAAGCACCGGGATTCATCATTGCAAGAAGATTATCATGATGAATTCCTGTTATTCCCGGAATATTCATTCCTCCTGCCGAGAGCGCATCGGTTAGCATAACTGCCGGACCACCGGCATGAGTAATTATGGCTATATTCTTTCCTTTCAGGGGCTTATGCATAAAAACAGACGCAACAGTAGCAAGCTCCTCCCGTCCTGAACAACGTACAATTCCGGCTTTTCTGAAAAGAGCTTCAACTGCGGAATCAGAAGAAGCCATGGCTCCGGTATGAGAGGAGGCGGCACGACTACCTGCCTCTGTTGTTCCTGCTTTTATTGCAGCAATCCTGCAACCTTTTCGGATAAGGGAAGAAGCATGATGCAAGAGCTTGTCGGGTTCCCTGATACTCTCAACATAGATAAGCTTTATCTTCGAACTGGTGTCAGGATTGAAGCTGCTGTCCCAGTACTCAAGCACTTCCTCAACACCTGTCTGGGCACTGTTCCCGACTGAAAAAACGCTTGCGAATTTAAGGCCTTTGGGCATGGCAGATTCAAATATAAAAACAGCAGTTGCACCTGAACCTGAAACAAAGTCACAACCCATTGGATCAAGCCTTGGAACAGGTGATGTAAACACACCCTGGTAAGTCTGGGTAACAACACCGATACAGTTAGGGCCGATCAGACAGCCTCCGGCACCGGTAATCATGGCAGAGATCTCACTTTCAAGTTTTTTGCCCTCCTCTCCTGCTTCACTGAATCCGGCTGATATTATAATAAAGGCTTTTGTTCCCTTTTCCCGTAGAAGCACCTCCACTGAAGAAAGGCACAACCTGGCTGAAATAGCAAGTATCGCAAGGTCTGCCTGAGGCACATCATTCAGATTCCTGTATGACTTTATCCCCTGGATAATATCATTATTGGGATTAACCACATAAAGCTTACCGCTGAATCCTCCTTCAAGAATATTTTTTAAAACTTTTCCTCCCGGTTTGAACAGGTCATCTGATCCACCTACAACTACAATGCTGCCGGGATTAATAAGCTTTTCATTTATCATAACGCAATAATAGAATAATGAATTAATTACCCTTGATTTTCAGAAGCAAGATAGTAAAAAAAACCTGCCATAAAACATGTTTAAGATCATCATCACAAAGGCTCAAATAACAGTAATTAATAAATGGAATTATGGCCCGTACAGATTCTTTTGCTACTTTTGACATTCAGTAAAAAAGTTATGGCCGGCAACGTCAGGGAAATCCTCAAAAAGGAAAATTTCACAAAAGCAGATATAATTGAACTTTTATTGAGCCGGGGGGAAGAAAAGACCCTGCTTTTTAAGAAATCTGCCGGTATTAAGGAAGAATATATTGGAAACAAGGTTTGGTTCAGGGGACTTATTGAGTTCTCCAATGTTTGCGGGAAAGACTGCTTATACTGCGGCATAAGGAAAGGCAACAGGAATCTTGTGCGTTATGATCTGTCTGACGATGAAATACTTGAAGCAGCTAACTTTGCATATAAAAACAGATACGGGTCCATTGCCCTTCAATCGGGTGAGATAGAAAGCACAGTCAGCACCAACAGAATTGAAAACCTGCTGAAAAGAATCAAAGATCTGTCAAACGGGGAGCTTGGCGTAACACTCTCGGTTGGTGAACAAACTCCTGAAGTATACAGGAAGTGGTACGAAGCCGGTGCTCACAGATATCTTCTGAGGGTTGAGGCAACAAATGAGGAACTCTATAAAAAAATTCATCCCGACAATCCGAAACACAGCTTCAAAAGAAGGCTCGACTGTCTGAAAAACCTGCAGGACATTGGTTACCAGACAGGTACAGGAGTAATGATCGGTTTGCCGTTTCAGAAATATGAAGATCTTGCAGGCGATCTGCTTTTCATGAAAGAGTTTAATATTGACATGTGCGGCATGGGGCCCTATATTGAACA
>CAZEYY010000039.1:18091-22308 GCA_964516485.1 uncultured Rikenellaceae bacterium | reverse complement strand
TTTTCATGAAAGAGTTTAATATTGACATGTGCGGCATGGGGCCCTATATTGAACACGCTGATACGCCTCTTGCAAGTCATTCAGAAAAACTTCTCCCACTTGCTGCCAGGTTTGATCTCACCCTCAAGATGATAGCAATAATCAGGATAATGATGAAGGATATCAACATTGTTGCTGCAACAGCGCTTCAGGCAATTGATCCTGTGGGAAGGGAGAAGGCAATCAAAATCGGAGCAAATATTATAATGCCAAATATTACACCCGGAAGGTATCGCGACAGCTACAAGCTTTACGACAATAAACCATGTACAGATGATTCAGCCGAGGATTGTCAGAACTGCCTTGAAGCCAGAATAGGGCTGGCAGATGCTGAAATTATCTATGGCGAATGGGGCGATTCTGCCCATTATCAAAAAAGGATATCAAGCCGGAAGCAATTCTGATATTTTTTATTTTTTTCATCCTTTTATTTGATATCTGACAAAAATAAGTTAGGTTTGAAAAAATCTGTTAAGAAATGGATATAGTAAAATTGAATATTTCTATTTATTACTATTATTATTATTACCGGATACATACGTAAGTCCGGATAAAAACATGTTATAAAACATAAATTAATATACGGGGCTTACCAGAAAACAAGGTAAGCCTCATTTTTTTACCAAACTTCAAACCAATACTATGGAAAAAACATTAAACAGCAGAAAAGTGAAATTCTTCAGCGGAAAAGAGCTGCCTCTCGAAATGCATAAGGTAAGGATAGTACAGTCTCTGAATCTTGTACCTGTTGAAAGACGTCTGGAAGCAATAAAGGAAGCAGGTTATAATACCTTCCTCCTTGGAACAAAGGACATTTTCCTTGACATGCTTACCGACAGCGGTACAAATGCAATGAGCGACAACCAGCTTTCAAGCATGTTCGTGGCAGATGATGCATACGCCGGATCACAGAGCTTTGTGAAGTTCGAGAAAAGCGTACTTGACGTATTCAATAAAAAGTTCGTGCTGCCTGTCCACCAGGGAAGAGCTGCAGAAAACATAATCTCACAGACTTTTGTAAAGAAGGGATCCTATATCCCTATGAATTACCACTTTACAACAACACTTGCTCATATACAACTTAACGGAGGTACAGTTGTTGAGCTGTTCACGCCGGAAGCGATGAAAATAAAGAGCACAAATCCATTCAAAGGAAACATAGATATCCAAAGGCTCGAGGAACTGATCAAAAAGCATGGAGCGGCAAACATACCCTTCATTCGCATGGAGGCATCAACGAACCTTATCGGAGGCCAGCCCTTCTCAATGAAAAACCTGGAAGAAGTAAGAGCTGTTGCTGACAAGTACAAAATAATAGTAGTGATGGATGCAAGCCTTATAGGTGAAAATGCATACTTCATTAAAAAGCGTGAACCGGCGTACATGAACAGTTCAATTCATAAAATCCTCACTGAGATGTGCAACTTGTGCGATATAGTATATTTCTCAGGACGAAAGGTCAGCTCATCACGTGGAGGTGCAATATGTACAAATAACAAGGAACTGTACGGTATGATGAAAGACCTTGTGCCTCTTTATGAGGGCTTCCTTACATACGGAGGTATTTCAATAAGGGAGATTGAAGCCATGGCAACAGGACTGCTTGAAACAAAGGAAGAAGATGTTGTCGGTCAGTCTCCATCGTTTATTAATTATGCAGTAACTGAATTGGACAAACTTGGACTTCCGGTAATTATGCCTGGCGGAGCCCTTGGCTGCCATGTTGAAGCTCAGCAGTTTATACCACAGGTTCCCCAGAGCGAATACCCGGCAGGCGCACTTGTTGCTGCATTTTATATTATATCAGGAATAAGGGGCATGGAAAGAGGAACACTCAGCAGCATTCGTGATGAAAACGGTAACGATATTTATGCCGACATTGAACTCATGAGACTTGCATTTCCAAGAAGAGTATTTACCCTGTCGCAGGTAGAATATATAATTGACAGGCTGAACTGGCTGTATCATAACAGGGAGCTCATCGGAGGACTTAAATTTGTAGAGGAGCCACCTGTACTCAGGTTCTTTACCGGCCGTCTCGATTCAATCGGTAACTGGCCTGAAAAACTTCTGGCAAAGTTCCGCCAGGATTTTGGCGACAGCCTTTAGAATTTTTACTAATTTGCCTGATCACAGATTTTCATTAAAATGAGAAAGATATTTATTTTAAGCCTTGTATTAATCTTATCACAAAACTCCTTCTGCCAGAAACCTTTGTCCTATTTCCTGCCGGGGAATGTAACCTATAACAAAGAGGTCCCCACTCCACTGCAGTTTTTTGGTCACGAGCCGGGGGAATGGCATCTTTCTCATGACAAACTGTATTCATATATCCTCGAACTCTCAAAGATTTCCGACAGAGCTGTATGGGAAGAGTATGGAAAAAGTTATGAAAACCGTCCGCTTGGCAACCTGATTATCAGCTCACCGGAGAATATCAGAAACCTTGAGGCAATAAGGCAGGAACACCTGAAACTCTGTGATCCGGCAACTTCCGGAAATGTAAATATTGACAAAATGCCCATAGTTATCAAACTGGGCTACGGTATACACGGTAATGAATCGAGTGCGCAGAATTCATCGGTAATAGTTGCCTACCATCTTATAGCAGGCGAGGGCGATGCAATAAATACTCTCCTTCAGAATGCAGTGATACTAATCGATCCTTCTCTCAATCCTGACGGTATGCAGCGTCATTCTTCGTGGGTAAATTCAACAAGAAGTCTGAACGACAATCCCGACTCCGACTCATGGGAATTTGCAGAACCATGGCCTGGCGGACGCACCAACCATTACTGGTTTGATCTTAACCGCGACTACCTCTTCCTGCAGCATCCCGAGACAAGGGGAAGGATGGCTGCATATTACAGGTGGAGACCTAATATTGTGACTGATCATCATGAAATGGATGCTGGATCAACATTCTTTTTCCAGCCAGGTGTCAGATCGAGGAATAATCCACTGACTCCGGATATAATCCACACACTGACTTCAGAGGTGGCATCCTATCATGAAAAATACCTTAATGAGATCGGAAGTCTTTACTATTCCGAAGAGGGATTCGATGACTTCTATGTAGGCAAGGGATCATCATATCCCGACATACACGGTGCCGTGGGAATACTTTTTGAACAGGCGGGTGTAAAAGGTCATCTGAGAAATACAGCGGCAGGAACAATTTCTTTCCCCTTTGCAATAAGAAATCATGTATCAGTCTCATTATCATCACTGGATGCAGGATTAAAGATGAAAAAGAAACTCCTTGAATGCCAGGCTGATTTTTACAAAAACTCCATTACTGAGGCAGACAGGCATCCTGTTAAGGCATATATTTTCGGAGAGACTGAAGACAAAGGCAGGCTTACAGAATTTATAAACGTATTGAGACAACACAATATAAAAGTGTACAGGCTTGCAAAGGATGTAAGCAGGGAGGGCGTGAACTATTCAACAGCAAACAGTTTTATTGTACCGCTTAAACAGAGTGAATTCAGGTATATACGAAGCCTGTTTGAGCCAGCTAAAATCTTTACTGACAGTCTCTTCTATGACATTTCCACCTGGGTGCTCCCGCTTGCATTCAATATTGATTACACATCAGTCAATTCTGTTAAGGAGCTTGAAGGCCTGCCAGGTAAGGAAGTCCTGGAAACAACCGCTCCTTCAGGAAATATAATCGGAGCTGAAAAAGCATACGCTTACCTCTTTGAATGGAATGAGTACCTGGCTCCGAAAGCGCTTTTTGAACTGCAGGCTGCCGGAATCAGAACAAGAGTTGCAACTGACAGGTTCACTTATGATGACGGTAAATTAAAGAAAGAGTTTTCATTTGGAACTATTCTTATTCACAGTGAGGGGCAGCCTTTTTCGGGTGACGAGCTTAAGAATGAAATAAATAAGGTTGCAAAACGCTGCGGTGTAACAGTTTATGCGGTCAGCACCGGTCGCACTCCGGAAGGTATTGATCTGGGCAGCAACAGCTTTGTTAACCTGCAGGAACCATCAGTTATGATGTTTGCCGGTGATGGTTCAAATAGTGCCGATGCGGGAGAAATATGGCATCTGCTTGATACAAGGTTCGGAATCCCTGTAACAATGATAACGCCTTCACGCATTAACAATATTAACCTCCAGAAATACAATGTAATAATAATAGCAGGAAACCCTCAGACAAGTCC
>CAZEYY010000039.1:10990-17991 GCA_964516485.1 uncultured Rikenellaceae bacterium | reverse complement strand
TTAACCTCCAGAAATACAATGTAATAATAATAGCAGGAAACCCTCAGACAAGTCCGGCATTTGTTGAAAAGCTAAAGGCATGGAACAGGACAGGAGGTACAATCATCGCTTATGAAAGCGGCAACCGGTGGCTGGCAGATAAAAAGATAGCATCAATAAGCTTTGTTGAAGAATTTAAACCTGAAAGAAAGACTGGAGTTTATGCAAATATGCAGGAGGACCGGCAGGCTCAGCTTATACCGGGTTCTATTTTCGAGACCAGGATTGATCTGAGTCACCCATTGTGCTTTGGATATACAAAGGACAGGCTCCCGGTTTTCAAGGCAGGTACCCTCGTTGCTAAAATGGATTCAACAATTTACAATAATCCGATTGTATATACCGACAGTCCACTGCTAAGTGGCTACTGCACCTCTCAGAATATCAAACGTATAAAGGGTTCTCCATTTGCAAGTGTCCATGGTAACAGGATAATATCAATTTACGAAAACACAAATTTCAGGGCTACATGGTACGGTACCAATAAGGTATTCCTGAACGCAATCTTCTTTGGACAGATACTTGGGAGAGGATCAGCTGATTACAGTGAAGAATAGAAAATAAGGTTACAGAAGACCGAAGATAGAAGACCGAAGACAGGAGACAGGTAAATGGGGATCGGGTTGGACTGCTGGTTATCAGAAAACCATTGTTCTGACGCGTATCTTATCAATGGCCCTCAGGTCTTTCTCAAGAAGAAGTCTTTGTTCTGCTTCACCCTTGAGCTCAAGTATAATAAGCCCCGCTGGTTCTCCGTAAAACTGTTCATTAACACCAAGCCTTGTTCTGATGTTGCAGCCGTATGAAGTAAGAAGTTTCTGCACTGACTGAACCACCGGCTGAGATTTTTCGAGAAGAATTCCCATTATCTCAGCAGCAGATTCTTCTCCTGTTTTTTCAAGCTGTTTTACCGAATCACTGAAAACCATTTCCCTTACTTCTATGCCTCCCAGCTGCTCAAGTTCATCTCCAATTTTCTCATATTCAGCATCAGAGCAGTTTATGTGCAGGACAAGGTATGCTTCACGACTGCAGACATCATTGGTAACCTCGTGAAAGCCAAGGCGTGTTGTAATTGCTGAAGAATGACTTGACAGTATTCCCTGCGTCAGACCTGCTTCCTTTATCCGGTCAACTATTTTTATTCCAAGTATTCGTATCATATTTTGGCTTGTTATGTATCAATTAATGGGCGCAGGGCTCAGGGCGCAGGGTTAAATCCACAATATCAGAAATACAGGTCACGTTCGCCTGCTTTGATCCGTTCAATTTTTTCTCTTGTCTGGGAGGCGACACCGGCTTCAAGTTTTTCAATATTCTTTTCTATTACCTTCCAGCCCTTGTCAATTGTTTCTCCCCTGCCGTAATCACAGATATATTCTGACAGGGTGAGGATGGCATTCGGAGTGCAGAATCTCTTAATGAAACCGGGAACAGAGAATTCCATAAAGTGCTCGCCGGTTCTTCCCATTCTGTAGCATGAGGTACAGAATGAAGGGATGTAGTCATTTGTAAGAAGTTCATCTATCACATCAGCAAGAGACCGGGAGTCATTTATCTTGAACTGTTCCCTGTTAAGGTTCTGGTCATCATTTTTTGTATCGGAATACGAACCCAGTTCAAGCTTCGTGCCACCATCTATCTGTGATACACCATATTGCATAACTTCCCGACGGACATCAGGAGCTTCACGGGCGGTAAGGATAAGTCCTGTATATGGTACTGCAAGCCGGAGTATTGCTACCAGCTTCTTAAAATCGTCATCTGTTGTTTCATATTTATTATCAAGGTTCAGGCTCATAGCATCCTTGATTCTCGGGAAGGAGATTGTATGCGGACCAACATTATAGCATGCTTCAAGATGGTTTGTATGCCTTACAAGTCCGAGAACCTCAAACCTCCAGTCGTAGAGACCGAACAGGGCTCCTATTCCAACATCATCAATCCCTGCCTCCTGGGCACGGTCGAGGGCAGTAAGCCTGTATTCATAGTCTCTTTTCTTACCCCCGAGATGGTACCATGTATAAGCTTCAGGGTGATAAGTTTCCTGGAAAATCTGATAAGTTCCGATTCCGGCAGCGCCAACAGTGCGGAAGCCTTCAATATCAAGCGGAGCCGCGTTAATGTTCACGCGTCTTATCTCTCCGGGTCCCTTTTTGATACTGTATACAAGCTTTACAGTATGAGCTATATATTCGGGTGAATAATCAGGATGCTCGCCATAAACAAGTATAAGCCTTTTCTGACCGTTATCCTCAAGAGCCTCAACCTCCATGATTATTTCCTGATCAGCAAGTGTTTTCCTCACAGCTCCGGTATTTGATGCCCTGAAACCACAGTATTTGCAGTTGTTGATACACCTGTTACCCACATAGAGAGGAGCAAAAAGCACTATTCTGTTTCCGTAAACCTTTTCCTTTAATGTTTTTGCACCTTCCTTTATCTCATCAGCAAGATCGGTACCGACAGAATTTATAAGTATTGCTGTTTCCCTGAGAGTCAGACGTTGTTTGTCAAGTGATTTTGCAATAACATCTCTGACGGCTGCTTTATCGGGTTTTGTTGTGTTAATAAGATCCCATAATTCAGAGGGGTCAATGAATGGCTTCATCCTCTGATCGGGTATATTAAGCTTTTCGGGTGAGAATTTCATAATTGACAAGAATTAAGAGGGCCAAAGGTAATCAATATTCCCCTTGTTTAAAATGATCCTTGTCAGTAAATGAGCTCGGAAATTTCCTTTACAGCAGAATGTATCCTCACAATATTTGAGGGATCCTGCAGATTTACAGAACCCTGAACACGTTTATGGAAAGATAGTCTGAGATTAGTGCCGGAATCAGCAGTGAGTTTCTCAAAAAAATGTGCAAGGAGAGCAGGTTGTTTTTCAGGCTCTTTCATAATTACAGCCATGGCTTTTGAGCAAAAAGCATTATTTTCAGCCGTCACGGCGTAAATCCCAGGAGAAGGGAGGAGCTTGCATTCATCCATGAAATCAACGTTGAAAAATTCAGGGAGTTCACTGCATATTTCACATGAGTACTTATCAGGGCGGCCAATAACTATGTAGAAGTGGTCAAGATAGGCATTGGCCCTCTGGATATACCCTTCGCTGATTGCCTTACGTATCTTTGTTGAGCTGACAGTTTCATTTTCAACATCCTGCTCTGGAATCTCCTCAGCCAGAAAACCATATTTGTTCTGCCATTCCCAGAGCTGTTTGTAATCGCCCTCCTTGTTAAATCCAAAATGGTGGTTAAAACCCACAACAATGACCTTTGCCCCCAGGGATCCTGTCAGAAAATCCCTTACAAATTCCTCGCTTGTTGTTCTGGCAAATTCTTTTGTGAATTCTATAATAATTATATTGTCGAGACCGGCTTCCGATAGAAGTTCGAGCTTTTCCTTCTGTGATAATATAAGTTTCAGGTCCTTACCGGCAGTATCGGGATAGAGCACTTTCCGGGGATGGGGATCAAAAGTAATGAGAACTGATTCACCATTATGCATTTCTGCAAGCGCCCTGAGCCTTTTCAGGATAGTCTTATGACCGATATGCACACCGTCAAAAGATCCGGTTGTGACAACCGGATTTCTTATTCCCCTGGCCTCACTAAAGCTCCTGAATACTTTCATTGCAAGGGGAGCGGTCTATAATTTATTCTCCTTTACGAAGTAGGCAACTTTTTCAATTGAAGTAATCATGTCATACTCTTCAAGGTAGACACCTGAAGGAACATTAAGGGAAATTGTTGTAAAATTGAGAATTCCCTTAATCCCGAAGCGTACAATTTCTTCAGCAATTTCCCTTGCGAATTCAGGCGGCACCGTTAGAATAGCAATTTTGATATCAAGCTCATGGATCAGTTTTTCAAAATCGGCATAGGGATAACACTTAACACCTGAAATAACCTTATTTACTTTCTGAGGATCATTATCGAATGAAGCCACCAGGTTCAGCTTTGACCTTTTTCCCCTGAAATAACCGGAAACTGCTCTTCCGAGGTTACCTATGCCTATTACTGCCACATTCATGCTCTGTTCCGAATCGATTATCTTTCCGATAGTATCAATCAGTTCACGGACATCATAACCTTTCCTTAGAACGCTTGAGTATCCTATCAGCATAAGATCCCTCCGGACCTGAACTGCAGTTATATGCAGCCTGGCTGCAAGGTCGTGTGAAAAAATAAAATTACGTTTTTCATTAAGGCATTCCAGAAGTGTTCTTCTGTACTCACTCAGCCTTTCAACTGTTTTTCCTGGTAGTTTCATATTCAGCTAATTGATAATTGTTTTTTTGGAATTATTACTGTAAAAACTGTTCCCACATCAGGGGTGCTTTCAACTTTTATTGTTCCATGATACAAGCTAATAACTTTTTTTACAATCGACAGTCCGAGACCGCTTCCTGTAATGTTCCTTGTCTTCTCATTCTTTATTCTGACAAATTCAGTAAACAGGCTCTCAGTCTCATCCTGTGTTATGCCTATTCCTGTATCAGCGAAAATAATTATTGCATCATTTTCCGAGCTGTCAATTGTTATGTCAAGTCTTCCTCCCCTTTTATTGTACTTAACTGCATTTGATATAAGGTTGTTGAAGACAATCTCCATATCATCAGGATCAGCCATCACAGAAACATCTGTACGTATATCAATGTTCATTGTAACATCCATCTGAATGGCATAAGGCTGAACTGTTACGATTGAGTTTGAGGCAACTTCAGAGAGAACAACTTCCTGAAGCTTCTCCTCCTTTCGTTCAAGCCTGATCTTTGTAAAATCAAGAAGGTCCATTATCAGGTTTCTCATTCCCTGAACACGTTGCAATGATCTTTCAATAGGAGTTGCATAATCGTCAATTCTTTCACCAGCCTGCTTCTCCTGCATCATCCTCAGGTATCCCTCCAGTGCATTCAAAGGAGCTTTAAGCTCATGTGAAAGGACAGAAAGGAACTGATAGCGTATCTTCTTTCCCTCCTGGTTCATCTTATGTGTGATACGCTTAAGGTAAAGCTGTTTTGTGATATTCTCAATGCTCGACTTCAGTTCCTGGGGAGTGAATGGTTTAGGGATAAAATCAATTGCTCCGTCACGTGTTGCCCTGATAGCAACATCAAGCGAAGCATAGGAAGTTATCATGGCAACCATTATATCATAATTTCTCTTGCGCACATATTCAAGCACCTCAATCCCCTGCATGCCTGGCAACTTATTGTCCAGCAATAGAATATCCGGCAATTCACGTTCTATGAAAGAAATCCCGTCCTCACCTGTTGCTGCCTCATAAACTTCGAAGGTATAATCCTCATCCATAAAAGGATAAGTGACATGAAAACTGTTCAATATCCTCACCACCCCGCTTCTGATACCGGGTTCATCATCAACTACAAGAATTTTCAGAACTGCCATGTCAGAGTTTTAACAGTTTCATTATTTCCTGGTCGAGCTGTTCGGGCCTAATTCCCTTTTCAAGATACAGATCCGCACGTATCCAGGTACGAGCCTGTTCAGAATCGAGATTAAATGACATTCCTGTTTCATACGAAACGGCAGTTGCAAGTATGACAGGAACATCAGGATATTTCTTCTTCAGCTTATAGCAGAGTATAAAACCACTGTCATCGCTCTCCATCATAAGGTCAAATATTGCCAGATCGGGCCTGAACCTGGCAATAACCGATTCGGCTTCAGCCTGGCTCTCAACAGCCATTGTCTTGTAACCTTCCTTTTTTAAATTGAATACAGTCTGAAAAAGGTAATCCGGATCATCATCGGCAATAAGTATTGTTACATCACTCTTTTTCATCTCTCCACAAATTTCAACAATTTCCAGAATATTAACATTTTTTATGATAAATATGATTTATTGTTACTTTTTTCACAGTCACTTTCAGACAATTAATACATATCCTCTAAATCACCCTCTCACCCTCACTCTCACCCCCACTACCCCCTTCCCCTGGGAAGCACAATCCTGAAGGCTGTCCCTGTGGGTCCGTTTGCAGGATTATCATTCGACTCAGCAGTAATCTGTCCCTTATGCATTTTAACGATTCCGTAGGCAGTAGCCAATCCAAGCCCCGTACCATGACCGATACTCTTCGTGGTAAAGAAAGGCTCGAATATCTTCGCCCTGTCTTCTTCCTTAATACCTGTTCCTGAATCACTTATAACAATAACCACATCACTGAGAGTATCTTCAAGGCTGATGTTTATAGATCCTCCCGCAGGCATTGCATCTATGGCATTCTTAATAAGGTTTGTAATAACCTGCATCATCTGTTCATGATCGAGAAGAGCTTCAGGATTTGTAGTATTGTCTGATACAGAAATCCTTACATTTTGGGGAATAATTACACCTTCAAGACTGTTCTTTACAAGCTCTTTAATATTTACGAGCTGATGATTCACCTGGTTTTTACGGGCAAAGTTGAGAAGACCGGCAACAATAGTCTTGCATCTTCCTGCCTGGTCGACAATCAGTTTAAGGTCATCCCGGACAGGATCTCCGTCTTTTGCCTCCTCAAGAAGTATATTTGAGTACATAATCACCACTCCGAGAGGATTATTCAGCTCATGGGCTATCCCGGCTGAGAGCTGCCCCATGTGAGCCAGCTTTTCAGATTGTTTCAGGGCCTGCCGCATCGAGGAGAGTTTCTCATTCGACAGTGCCAGTTCCTTAACCGACTTATGCAGTTTTTCAATAGTATAAGGGAGGCACATTTCCACCTCGGCAATACCTCTTTTTATTGCAATTGCATGTTCCACACAGGTTTCATAACCACAGGCACCGCAGTTCAGCTGATCTTTTTTTGCCTTTTTCCCTATCCGGGCAAGTATATCCTCAACATCAGCTTCCTGGAGTTCCTCAATACCTGCTTCTTCAGCACGGTGGTTGCAGCTCAGGTCCAGCTCACTGTATTTATCCAGGGCCATCTTCCAGCTCTCAGTATCAAG
>CAZEYY010000039.1:0-10890 GCA_964516485.1 uncultured Rikenellaceae bacterium | reverse complement strand
TTGGCAACACAGGGACCAATGAACACAACCTTAAGCTCTTTCCCGTGCATCTCATGCATTACCCTCGACATTGCCACCATCGGTGATACTATCGGAGCAAGCCTGTCAGTAAGATCGGGATGGTAGTGTTTCACATAATTCACTATTGAAGGGCAATCAGATGATATATAGTAGTTTTTGTTCTCCTCTATCAGCTTTCTGAATTTTTCAGCAACAAGGTCAGCGCCAAAAGATACCTCTGCAACATATCTGAAACCAAGTGACTTTATCATGCCTACGAGCATTTTATGATCTTTCAGCTCGGAGAACTCAGCCGGAAAACTTGGAGCCACAATTGCAGCAACATCTTCTTTCCCGTCAAGAAACTTTTTAACCCTGTCGGAAGTATTCAGGAAGACCTTTGCACCCTGGCTGCATACCTTTGTGCAGTTACCACAGATTATGCACCTTTCGTCAATTACCTCTGCCTGGCCGCCGACAATCCTGATAGCCTTTGCCGGGCATTCCCTGACGCAGGTATAGCAAGTTCTGCAAAGCTCTTTTATTGTATAAACCAGCATTGGATGTATGTTTCAGAGTAATACGTTGCGCTTTTCAAAATGAGTGAAAAAAATCTTTTTGTCAGATAATTCAGGATCGTCTTTTAGTATTTTATCATAGAGGTTTATGAGGTGCGGCGAACGGCAGGGAAGGTTTACATGTTCTGAATCGTCAGCCTGGTAAACAATCTTTGCCCTGCTTTTTATATCGTCCCTTGAAGTGCTTGAGGACAGACCTGCTCCATGAACACAGCCCCCCGGACAGGTCATCACTTCAACAAGATCATAAGACTTCCCTGCAGAAATGGCTGCCTTGTACTTTTCAATACCTGTAAGACCATCAATAACAGCAGCATTGACTGTAAATTTATCAACAGTCATTGATATTTCCCTGAAGGAACCGGCTTGTCGTATCTTTTTAAATTGCTGTTTATCAGCTTCTTTCTTAAGCAGCTGAAAGTGAAGCAATCTCAGGATTCCTTCAGTGAGGCCACCGGAAACCTCTGACAGAAAAGCTGAGGAACTTCTTCCTGAAAGTGGTTCATCAGCAGGTTCAGGCTCAACATTCGAGGTGTCAATACCGTAAAGACGAATAAGCCTGGCCAGTTCCCTGACAGTAAGAACTGCATCGACATCACTTATTCCCTTGCGCATCATACCGTCACGCCTTGCCTCAAACTTCATTGCAAGACAAGGTGTTGCAGACACGGAATAAATATTTTCAGGCTTCACCTTATGGCGTTCAGCAACAACGGTCTTTATCAGAACGCCTGTTATCTGCTGGGCCGACTTGACATTTGAAAGTCGTGGTATCCAGGGGGTAAGAAATTGTTCACAGTATTTTACCCAGGCAGGACATGCTGAGAGGAAAAGAGGTATGTCAGTAGCGTTTTCAAGTTTTGATATGAGCTGATTTGTAACCTCCATTATGTAAACATCTGTTCCGGTGCCCATTGTGAACACCATGTC
Source organism: uncultured Rikenellaceae bacterium (assembly GCA_964516485.1). GTDB lineage: Bacteria > Bacteroidota > Bacteroidia > Bacteroidales > VadinHA17 > LD21. The sequence continues at coordinate 9,382 of CAZEYY010000039.1, read as the reverse complement.
GAAGCCTATTTTCCTGAGTATCGCGTTTAATATCCTGTCGGTGTCCTTGTTATAACGGAGTCCCAGTTCATCTGCCAGTCCGACAGTAACAAGAGGTGAATACTGAATAGCCTTAATAAGTTCCGTCTTGTTAAGGTATTCCTGCAATTCATTTATATTATGTTTTTCATGTAATGCGCCTGTCGGGCAATGCAGAAGGCACTGTCCGCAATGGATGCAGCTTGAAAAGTTGAAATCCCTGTCCATTGAAGTGCCGATGTGAGTGTTCCTTCCTCTTTTGATAAAATCAAGAGTGTTGGCAGTTATCACCTCCTCACACACCCTTACACACCTTCCGCAGAGAATGCATTTTGAGAGTTCCCTAACAATAGCCGGGCTGGACTGATCGAGGCGTGGTTTAATTTTCCTTCCCTTAATTCTTCTTTCCCGGATATTGAGCTCTTCAGAGAGGTCCTGCAGTTCACAGTTCAGGTTTCGTTCACAATACAGGCAATCATCAGGATGATTTGAAAGCAGCAGTTCAACTATGGTTTTCCTGGCCTGAATAACCCTTGGCGAATGAGTATGAATCTTCATCCATTCCTCAACAGGTTGGGAACAGGCAGTAACAAGTCTTTCACGGCCTTCCACTTCAACCACGCACATCCTGCAGGCTCCGGTGGGGGTAAATTCCTTCATCCGGCAGAGAGTCGGAATAATGATTCCGTTCCTGTTAAGGGCAGAGAGGATAGTTTCTCCCTTCTCCGCTTTTATTTTCCTGTTATTGACCTGTATAGTGAAAAGCATGGTACTATTTTACATTTATTGCACTGAACTTGCAGATATCATAGCACACCCCGCAACCTATGCACTTATCCTCAACAATAAAGAAGGGCTGAAGCCTGGTGCCATAGATTGCATTAACAGGACATTTTGCAGCACACGCTGTACATCCTGTGCACTTATCAACGTCTATTGAAAAGGTTCTGAGACCTCTGCAGATATTTGCCCTGCATTTGCGGTCGAAGATATGTTCCTCAAATTCATCGCGGAAATTATTCAGGGCGCTGATGAAGGGATTAGGTGCAGTCTGACCAAGTCCGCAAAGTGAAGCATCCTTCATGACGGTTGCAATTGTTTCAAGCTGCATCACACCCTTGAACCTCTCGAGTGTTGTACCTGCCTCCTCATTAAGAGGCTTCCGTATCACGCTTTCAAGTATTTCAAGCATCCTGCCGGTACCTTCGCGACATGGAATGCACTTCCCGCAGCTCTCATTCCTTATGAATTCCATGTAATATCTCACAAGATCGACCATGCAGGTGTTTTCATCGATTATAACAAAGCCTCCTGCCCCCATTCCTATGCCTTTTTCTCTAAGGGCTTCATAGTCAATTGTTACATCAAGGTTTTCCTTTGTAATGAATGATCCCGAGGCGCCTCCAAGATGTACTGCCTTGAACTCCCTGCCTTCCCTGATCCCATCGGCAATGTCCTCAATAATCTGCTTTACAGAAGTACCCATTTCCACCTCTACCACACCTGTCATTCTCCCTTTGCCTGCTAATGCAAACACTTTTGTACCAGGGCTGTTCTCTGTGCCTGTTTTCCTGAACCATTCCGGGCCATTCTGCATAATTACCGGGACGTTCATCAGAGTTTCAACATTATTTATGACTGTAGGTTTGCCGAAAAGGCCCGAACTTGTCGGATATGGAGGTTTAAGCTTGGGCATTCCCCTTTTCCCTTCGAGAGTATTTATCAACGCTGTTTCCTCGCCACAGACAAAGGCTCCTGGCTCAATTCTGATAATAATATCGAGGTTATACCCGCTGGAAAATATGTTGTGCCCTATAAGTCCTAATTCCCTGGCACTGTCAATTGCATTCTGAAGCCTTGCCTGAGCATGCAATGATCCGGAGCGCATGAATATTATGGCATTCGAAGCTCCGATTGCATAAGAAGCTATGGCGATGCCTTCAAGCAACCTGTAAGGATCACTTTCAAGTATTGTACGGTCAGTGAAGGCGCCCGGATCGCTCTCCTTGGCATTGCATATCAGGTATCTTGCGTTTGAAGTTGTATTAAGGGCATGTTTCCATTTCAGACCGGTAAGATAACCACCACCACTTCTGCCTCTGAGTCCGCTGCGTTCAACAATATCGCAAACTTCCTCAAAGGTGTAATTTCTGATAGCTTTCACAAACGACCTGTATCCACCCCTTGCGATATATTCCTCAATGCTTTCAGGATCATAACAGCCACAGTTTCCCAGTATGATTCTTTTCTGCCGGGCAAAGAAGGGAAGGTCTTCAATGAAGGGAATGCCAGACCAGAGTTCAAATCCCTTTGTCCCGGACTGCCCCGCCAGATCCTCCTCACTTATATCATTATGAAAAACACCGTCAAGCAGAGTTGATACTTTTTCCTCTGTTATATTCCTGAAAAACAATTTATTCTTGCCAGGAATATGCACACAGACAAGAGGTTCGAAGTTTGCAGGACCGGTACAGCCAACCTTAATAAAGTCGGCAGCAAGACCATTTTCATCTATATATGCTTTTATTGCACCAGCGGTCTTTTCAGAACCTGCTATCATGCTGCTTGTACCCGATGACATGTAGATAACCGGGTTATCAGGTTTTTCCCTGCGTATCTGCTGCAATACCTTTTCGGCAGAAGCCGGTAGAACGTCAGATTCTGAAAGCAGAACCCTGGTTATAAGGAATGATTTTATCTCCTCAGTCATCATATTGATTCCACATTAGTCATTCTCAAGTACATATTTAAGCTTTTTCAGCAGTTCAGGCAGCTGCGATGCGCTTATATGAGTATGATATTCACCATTCACTTTTATTAAGGGACCATTCTGGCATCCACCCATGCATGAAACAATTTCATAGCTGAAATTACCATCCCTGGTAGTAAATCCCGGCTGAATGCCGGTTTCCTCCTTAAGCTTATTAATTATTGATTGTGAACCATTAAGGAAGCATGAAGTACCGTTACAAACAAGTATTTTAACTTTCCCGGCTGGATAAAAACGGAAGCGGTCATAAAAGGTAGCCAGGCCGTATATTTTTGTTGTACTGAGTCCGAGGTAGTTTCCGATTTTTACAACAGCTTCTTCGGAAAGAAATCCTATGTGTTCCTGCACCTCCTGAAGCATTGGTATCAGGTCTTCCCTTTTGCCGGGTTTGTACTTCTTAAGGATCAAGTCCAGTTCTGTCCCCATAATCCTTTTCTGATTAACTGATATTTCTATACAAATATAACTTATATTATTGTTACTAAATAAACATTGTTATTTTAATAACAATAAAATATGATAAAAATCAAGTTTGTCAAATATTACGTATAGTGCTGTTTTTCTGCACATTGTACGGCATAATATATACAAATAATCATTTTGTTCAAATAGGAATTTGGCTTTTCGGTTCCTGGCAAACAGGTAACGGGGAACATTTTAAGCATAAAACTCATTTACAGAGCTTTTAAAATATTACTATCTTTGAAGTTATTGTTTTTTTATGAACAGACAATGGCACAAAGGATAGAAATGCAGATTTGTCTTGGAAGTTCCTGTTTTTCAAGAGGTAATAAGGAAGTTGTTAATTTCATAAAGGAATATCTCAGGAAAAACCATCTCGATGACAAAGTAGTATTCAAGGGTGCAAGGTGTATGGGGCTTTGCAGCAAGGGTCCAAACCTCACAATAAACGGACTTACTGTTGAAGGTGTGACAATTGCAAGGATTGAAGTGATACTCGAAAAGGAACTTTCCAGATTTCTATAACCTGAAACTGAAAAACATGACAGAAAATAAGCCTGTTCTATATATAAACGATTCCAGATGCAGGAACTCCTATTCATGCGTGAGGGTATGTCCGGTAAATGCTATTGAGGTAAAACCACAGAGGGCCCATCCCTTCATAATCCCGGAAAGATGTATCGGTTGTGGTTTATGTTATGTTTCCTGTTCACCTCATGCAATTGAATTCAGGGATTCAATTGACAATGTAAAAGCGCTGCTTAAATCCGGAAGGCCCACGGCAGCTATTGTTGATCCGAGCATCTCTTCGGAATTTGAAGACATAACTGATTACAGGAAATTTGTGGCGATGATACGTTCCCTGGGTTTCACTCATGTACATGAAGTGTCATTCGGTGTCGATCTTATTGCCCAGGCTTATGCAAAGCTATTCTCCAGGGCTGAAGGCAAATACCTTATAACCGCCAACTGCCCGGCAATTGTTAAGCTCATCGAGAAGTTTCACCCTGAGATGATCCCGAACCTTGCACCCCTTGTATCACCTTTGGTTGCTACTGCAATGGTTGTCAGGGAGATATATGGAGACGATGCAGCAATTGTGCATATAGGCCCATGCATTGATGCCAAGGATGAGGTTCTTCAATACAGAGACGGAAACCTGATTGAGGCAGTGCTTACTTTCGTAGAACTGAGGAGGATGTTTGATGAATTCAGCATACAGGAAAGACTTGTAAAGCTGTCTGACTTTGATCCGCCACACGGTAACCTGGGAGCTTTGTATCCGTTGCCTCCGGGAATAATTCAGGCTGCCGGCATCAAGCGCGATATGGTATCGAGCAGTATTATAACGGCATCCGGAAAGGAGGATATTCTTGAGGCTGTAAATGATTTCGACAAGTATATCGATACAATAAAGCACCATTTTAACCTGTTTTTCTGTCATGGCTGCCTTCTGGGTCCTGCAATGCAGCAGCACAAGGAAAGATTCAAGAGAAGGGCCCTTGTAAGAAAATATGCCGAGAAAAGATCGGCAATGATCGATAAGGATCAGTGGAAAAAGGATATTGAAAAATGGTCCAAACTTGATTTTACACGCAGCTTCATAAATGATGACCACCGTATTCCCGAGCCACCTGAGGAGGCAATAATGGAGGTTATGAAAATTGTCGGCAAAGATGATCCTAATGATGAGGTTAACTGCGGAGCCTGTGGTTACTTGTCATGTCATGAATTTGCCTCAACTGTTGCAAAAGGACTTGCAATACCTGAAATGTGCCATACATTCAACCTTAGAAATAAGCAGGAATATATAGAAACTCTCAGGCAGACAAACAAGAAGCTTGCAGAAACAAAAAAAGCCCTCAAGGAGTCGGAAGAACTGGCGAGAAAGGAAAAAGAGATTGCCCAGAGCGCATCAGATATGATGAACAATATGCTTGAGAAGCTTCCGACCGGAGTTGTAATTGTTGACAATAATCTGAAGATTCTTCATTCAAACCAGAGCTTCATTAATACAATCGGAGAGGATGCCAGGACAATTGCCGACATAATTCCCGGCCTCGCAGGCGCTGATATAAAAACTCTCATTCCCTACAATGTTTACAACATGTTCTCCTTTGTTATTAAGGAAGATGAGCCGGTAGTAAGTAAGGATGTCCATTTTGAGGACAGAATGCTCAACATTTCAATATTCCCGATAAAAAAGAACAAGATGTGCGGTGCCATAATCAGGGATGTATTCTCATCGGAGGTGCAGGGAGAAGAAGTAATAAACAGGGTAAGTGAGGTTGTTGAAAAGAATCTCGAAATGGTACAGAAAATAGGCTTCCTGCTAGGCGAAGGGGCTTCGGAGACTGAGCAGATGCTCAATTCAATAATTGAATCCTACAAAAGCAGAAAAGCCGGATCGATAAAGAGCTGACATATTGGTGAACAGGGATTTTTTCATAGAGATAAACAGCCAGCAGAGAAATCATGACGGTGAGAGGATCTGCGGGGATGTATTCCTCTACAGGTATATTAAGGAAGAAGACCGTGTGATTGCAGTTTTGTCGGACGGCATGGGACACGGAGTAAAGGCGAATATACTTGCCACCCTGACCTCAACAATGGCCCTGAACTTTACGCGTGAGCACAAACAGGTTGAAAGGATTGCCGAGATAATAATGAACACCCTGCCGGTCTGCAGCGAAAGGAAGATCAGCTATTCCACCTTCACAATAATTGACATCGAGAGCAGCGGAAAGACTACAATTCTCGAATATGATAATCCTTCAACAATTGTGCTCAGGGGAAATAAAGCCGTTGAGCCGAAATGGGAAAAGGTAATTCTGGAAAAAGGAAAACACTCGGGAAAAATACTTAAAACCTGCACTCTGGAACCAGAAAAGGAAGACAGGATAATTATATGCTCCGACGGAGTTTCGCAGAGCGGCATGGGTAGCGAGGATTATCCATTCGGCTGGGAAAGAACCAACATAGCAGAATATGCTGCAAAGCTTGTAAGCAGTGAAGCATCAATATCGGCAAGCATGCTTTCAGGCAAAATTGTCACAATGGCTCATAAAAATGACAACTACAAAGCCAGGGATGATATCAGCTGTGCCACAATCTATTTCCGTGAACCAAGAAAGCTGCTTCTGTGCACCGGTCCTCCTTTTGAGAAAGACAAGGACAGTGAGCTCGCACTGAAGGTTAGGGAATTCACCGGCAAGGTAATCCTCAGCGGGGGAACCACTGCCGATATCATAGCAAGGGAAATGAACAGGAAAATTGTTGATGAGCTTATATTTGAAGATCCTGAACTGCCCCCTGAAAGCTTCCTTGAAGGTATTGACCTTGTGACTGAAGGTATACTTACACTTCAGAAAGTCAATGAATTACTTAAATCATTCAACAACAGTGTCAAGCTGGGGAAAGGTCCGGCTGATAAAATAGTAAAGATGCTGATGGAGAGTGATGAGATACATTTTATAATAGGTACCAGGATCAATATTGCACATCAGGATCCTAACCTTCCCGTTGAACTTGAGATAAGAAGAACTGTCGTCAAACGCATTGCAAGGATTCTCGAGGAAAAGTGGCTCAAAAAAGTAACCTTTGAATATATATAGAAGGTGGAAATACAAGTAATTCATTGTAATTCAGACAATTCATGGCAATTCATGATAATTCATGATAATTCATTGTTTTACGACAAATTACGCGAAGTTAATTACGCCCGCAGGGCTAATTACCCTTCTTCCTTAAGATACTCAAGTATTCGCCTGAACAGATGCGGCTGAATATCCGGGTGTGTAGGATATTCGGGAATATTATCAAGTAAAACAATCTCATGTATTTCTGAGATATCCGGAATTGGACCAAGCTCATGAATATCAGCATAATACAATCTCCCCCACCCTGTCTCGCCATCTTTCTTTACTGAATAAGTCGCAACACACTTTATATCGTATTTTATTGCTCCTGTTTCTTCTTCAAGCTCACGGGCGGCCGCTTCATCGGGGGTTTCGCCTTCTTCAATATGACCACCGGCTATTTCGAAAGTTGTACGTTTATGATGCCTGACAAAAACCCAGCTGCCATTAAAGCGGGAAGCTATTACAGAATATGTAAGGCTTACATCGGGTCTGAACAAAGGATCAAAAAAATTAACTTCTGTCATTTAATATCACTATTGATAACAGGCGAATTTAATCATAAATAATTATTGAGTATTTTTAAACGCTAAAAGCTACACAATGATTTCTGTGCTGATTCTGCTGATAATTGAAGTTCTCTCTGCCACGGCGATAAGGCAGCATTTCTACACCAGGCTAAAACCCCTGTTTTATTTATTCATTATTCTGCATGTTCTTATCAGCCTCTGGTTCTGGATATTGTTTGTTTCCGTAAGAAATTACACTGGCAGCTTTGATTCACCAGAACATATCTGGGACCTGATGCAACTAAGAGGAATGATTGTTGCCGTTATATTCCCGAGAGCCATACTCAGCATCCTTCATTTTACAGGTAAATATGCAAAAAGAAGGGAAGGAGGACATATCAGCTGGCTCACAAATACCGGTATATCATTGAATGCCGGCATCATAATAATAATTGCAGCAGGAACCCTTTTTGGCAGACTTAATTTCAGGACTGAAACTGTTGAACTGAAAATCAGGGACCTGAATGAAAAGCTGGATGGTTTAAGGATTGTACAGATTTCAGACCTGCATCTTGCAGGCTTTAACCATCACAGGCAGGCACTTGAACAACAGATCATTAAAATCAATGATCTGAAACCTGACCTCCTTCTAAATACAGGCGATTTCGTAACCTTCGGCTGGAGAGAATTCAATGGCTTCGATACTATACTTAGCAAGGTGAAGGGAAAATACGGGACTTATGCTGTGGCAGGAAATCATGATTTTGGCACCTACCACCCCTTCTTCACAGATGCAGACAGGGAAGATAATGTACTTATGATCAACAACATGATAAGATCATCAGGTTACAAAGTTCTTAATGACGAACATGATATTATTGATTACAAAGGAGCAAAAATAGGATTAGCAGGGGTAACAACAATGGGAAGGTATCCCAATATAATCCATGGTGATCTTGACAAAGCCCTTATGGACCTTGACAGCATTGATTTTCGGATTTTGCTGTCGCACGACCCCAACCACTGGGAGCTTGCAGTTGCAGGCAAGACAGATATTGACCTGACCTTATCTGGTCACACTCATGGCATGCAGATGGGCATTTATACTCAGAATTTTAAGTGGAGCCCTTCAAAATATTTCTATCCACGCTGGAGCGGACTTTATAATATTGACGATCAGCACCTTTATGTAAACAGGGGGATGGGAGTTCTTTCAGTGCCATTCCGCCTGTGGATGCCGCCCGAGATAACCCTGATCATTTTAAGGAAGGAATGATCCTGTAGGCGGCAACTTTCTCTGTGTCATTTCTCATCTTCTGCGGAAGACAGAATACCTCCCCATTTTTTGTACAGAACCAGATTCCTGATTCAGAGGGTGTCCTGCCATGACCATCAGACCATAATGCATAGAAATCATCCTTAAGAATAAGAGGTTTCCGGGCGTAGGAATGATTAAACCTGCTTTTCGCAGTCAGCTGGCTCTCTATCTTCCAGCTCTTTCCTCCGTCTGCACTTAGCCACATTGCCATTTCTCCTCCTGTATTATATAGCTGGGGACCAGGCTCAGTTGGTCCGATTATCCTCCAGATTGCCTCACTCTCAATATAGAGAGATCCCATATCATAATTATTATCGGACCTTGTTACAAAACCAATATCCCAGCTCTTTCCATTCCAGTGAGCAATATGCCATTCCTGTGGTCCGCTTACAGGTCCTGCCTGGTAACCTTTACTTGTAATGTACAGGATGGCAGGATATCCGCTTTCATCAAAGGCTACATCGTTTATATAGACATTCAGTCCCCTGGAAGCATAATCTGCCACAATTGCTTCATTATCAACATCTTTAAGAGGAAGAGAAAGCTTCTTCCCGTAAACGGTATGCCAGCTCACTCCAAAGTCATCAGTTTCAAGGTAGTAGAGGTTGGTTCTGTAGTTAAGTCCGGGTTCCTTTTCCAGATTAGGATGATAATTGAATGAGGTACC
>CAZEYY010000038.1:0-29990 GCA_964516485.1 uncultured Rikenellaceae bacterium | reverse complement strand
GGTAAGATTGTTATATGCGGCGATTTCAATTCCACTCCTGACGATTCAGAAATAAGATCACTTACAGCTAATGCCGGCCAGAGCGATTTGATTAACCTGTCAGAAAGCAGATATGTTGGAAAAGGTGGTTCTTACCGTTACAGGGGCACATGGGAAATGATAGACCAGTTTATTGTTTCAGGATCGCTTTTAAACAGTGTAACCGGGCTAAATACCTGTCAGGAAGGGATAAGAATTTTTGATAGTCCCTTTCTTCTTGAAAAAGATCCTGTTTATCCAGGCAATACACCATTCCGGACATACAAGGGATACCGGTATAATGGAGGCTTCAGTGATCACCTTCCTGTTCTGCTTGACCTGGCAGTTCACTGAATTAAGGAACAGGCGAAAGACCCAGTTCCTTCCCTTTCTCTATCATCAGTTTTCTTGCAGCTTCATGTTCATTTGGAATTATGCCCTCAATTATTGCCTCTCTGATTGCATTCTTGATTATTCCAACCTCCCTGCCAGGTTTTAAGCCGAAGGTCTTTATTATTTCTTCTCCGTCAACGGGTGGCTGAAAATTTCTCAGGGCATCTTTCTCCTCAATCTCTCTCAGTTTTTGCCGTACAAGCTGAAAATTATCGAGGTGTTTTTTCTTCCTGGCTTCATTCTTCGAAGTAATGTCAGCTTCACATAAAATCATCAGGTCATCTATATCGTCTCCTGCTTCAAAAAGTAACCTTCTTACAGCCGAATCGGTTACTATCTCCTGTGACAATACAATTGGTCTGAGATGAAGTTCAACCATTTTCTGAACATATTTCATCTTATCATTCAGGGGAAGTCTGAGTTTCCTGAATATCACAGGAATCATTTTTGAACCGATGAATTCATGACCGTGAAACGTCCAGCCTGTTTCCTGTATATATTTCTTGGTAACTGGTTTGGCAATGTCATGAAGAAGGGCAGCCCAGCGTAACCATAGATTATCTGTTTTCCTGCAGATATTGTCGAGTACCTTAAGTGAATGGTGAAAGTTGTCTTTATGTGCCTTTCCTTCAATTGTATCAACTCCTTTAAGCTTGTCAATTTCAGGTATTATGATCTTCAGTAAACCTGCCTTGTCAAGCAGGTTCAGCCCTTTTGAAGGCTGCTTACAGAGCATGATCTTGTTTAACTCGGCAATTATTCTCTCAGGTGAAACAATACTGATCCTTTCTGCATTTGCCCTTATAGAGTCGAAGGTGTCCGGAGTTATGCTGAAGTTAAGCTGGTTTGCAAATCTTATTGCCCTCATCATGCGCAGGGGATCGTCAGAAAATGTCTGATCCGGATCGAGAGGAGTCCTGATTATCTTGTCTTCAATATCCTGCAGTCCTCCAAAAGGATCCAGAAGCTTTCCGAAATTATTCTTATTCAGGCCAATTGCAAGTGCATTGATTGTAAAGTCCCTTCTCTTCTGGTCATCTTCAAGTGTTCCGTCTTCAACAACCGGCTTCCTCGAGTTGCGGGAATATGATTCTTTTCTGGCGCCTACAAATTCAAGTTCATAGTCTCCATACCTGAACATAGCCGTTCCGAAGTTCCTGAACTGATTTACCTTTATACCCTTCCCAAAACTTTTTGCAGCCTTTTTTGCAAGTGAGATCCCGCTGCCAACTACAACTATATCAATGTCCTTATCTGCATGCTCCCTTCCGAGGATGCAATCTCTTACCCAGCCTCCGATTACATAAGTTTCAATATTCTCAGTATCAGCCACCCGGCCAAGAATGTCAAAAACAGTGTCATTAAGACATATCTTCATATATAGATATGACAATTTGTTAAAATATTCATGACAAAGTTACAATTAATACTCAATTTTGTTTAAAATGATATGCCGGCTGGTTTATGGCATAATGATTGACCTGATAATGTTTGTTATATAAGCTGATTATTAATTAAATTAAAATAATATGACAGAACATCTTACAAAAGAGACTTTCCTTTCAAAGGTTTTTAATTATGAACAGAACAAGGATTGGAAATTCGAGGGCGACAAGCCCTGCGTTATTGATTTTTATGCTGACTGGTGCCAGCCATGTAAAATGGTAGCTCCTGTGCTTGAGGAACTTTCAGCGGATTTTGCCGGGAAGCTTAATATTTACAAGGTTAATACTGAAGAGGAGCAGGAACTTGCATCAGTATTTGGAATAAGAAGTATTCCTTCTTTTCTTTTTGTTCCGTCCACAGGTCAGCCTCAGATGGCAATGGGTGCTCTTCCGAAGGATACCTTCGTTAAAGCATTCAAGGATGTACTTGGTGTAGAAAAATAGTGCATTCGTCAAAAAAGCTGCCTGTTTCAATAAATAACTGTAAATGAATGAAACTTTCAGGCCTGTTTATTCGTTTAAATAGTAAATAGCGATTTCAGCAGGAAAAGAAGGTTTTTATTCATGGATTTAGGTTTAGGGTATCAAAAGATAGGGTCCCGCAATTGCGAGACCCTGTTTTTTATGATATGTCCTTAAAGATTTTATTTATCTCCTCTTCTGTGGTTTTCAGCTTTTTCTGACACTCCCTGATAAGCTCGGAGGCTTTTTTTACTTCAGAAGACAGCTTGTCGATATCAAGCTCACCGCTTTCAATGTTTTTCAGTATCTCTTCAATTTTAAGTACTGCATCATTAAATGAAAATTCCTTCTTTGTCATAATATAATAATTTATTTCTTTTTTCTGATCCCGGTTACGGCACTTCTTATGCTTCCGTCGGAAAAGCTTGTGTCAATAACTGTTCCTTCTGTTATATTTTCAGCGCTTTTAAGTATTCTGCCATTAACAGAGGTTATTGTAAATCCTCTTTTCAGAACATTCTCAGGATCAAGGATTCTAAGCCTGTTTTCAATTGCAGAAAGATTGCTCTCTGTCAGTTTCAAGATATTTACAGTTGCTGAATTCAGTAATGCTTTTTGTCCCTCTACTTTAAGGCCTGAAAGGTGAATCTTTTCCTTGCCATGCCTTATCAGGTCAATAGCTGCTTCAGTCAGTTGCCTGTTCGCCTCAGAGATAAGTATCTTTGTTAAAGGTCCTAGAGTGCTGGCAGATCTGTCAATTCTATCCTTAAAATCATTTATAGTTGATGTTGCTGCTTCTTTTATTGCAATGCCAGCTTCTGTAATTCGTGTCCCGGTCTCAGCTGCAGTTTCAATTAGGAAGTCTGCAACAGCAGTAGGTGTCTTTAATGATCTGCATGCTGCCATATCAGCAACAGACATGTCTTTTTCATGTCCTATACCGGTGAGAACAGGCAGGGGGAACTGGGTTATGTGGTAAGCAATATTGTAATTGTCGAACCAACTCAGATCAGTTTGTGAACCTCCACCTCTTATAATCACTGCAACATCAAACATTTCCTGCTTATCTGCTATGCGGTCTAGTGCGCTGATAACGCTCTTCTCGGTTTCATTTCCCTGCATCACAGCATCGAAAAGGGCTGTATAGAAAACAAAGCCATAGCTGTTGCCTTTAAGGTGTTTTATGAAGTCGGTATAACCTGCAGCATTGCCAGATGAAACTATGGCAATTTTCTGTGGTACACAGGGGATTTCAAGTTCCCGGTTCATGTCCATTACGCCTTCCTGTTCGAGCTGCCTGATTATCTGCAATTTCCTGGCAGCCATTTCTCCTGTAGTATATGAAGGATCTATATCTGTTATAACAAGGCTCAGCCCGTAGATTTCATGATATTCAACTTTCACTTTCACAAGCACTTTAAAGCCTTCCCTGAGAGTTTCACCTGTGGCGTTTTCAAAAAATGATCTGATGAAACCATATCTGTTGCTCCAGATTACTGCTCTTACCCTTGCCTTAAGATCAGTTTCATCTGTCTTCTCAACAAGCTCCAGATAGCAATGGCCTGAATAATTCTGTTTGATCTCAGATATTTCTGCAACTACCCAGTAAAAATCGGGTAATGACAGGTAAAGTGAGTCTCTGATCACCTTCTGCAGTTCCGATAACGAAAGTTTTTCAGGCATATTCAGTTTTTAAGCTTTATTATCTTTTCTGTTGAAGCGCCGGCAGGTGTCTTAATCCTTACTAAATACAGTCCCTGTTCCCTGTTAACAAGCTCATCCACTTTAAGTGTTCTGCCTGCAAATGAAGCATTTGTGTATTTCCAGATAAGACTGCCTGTTGCATTGAATATTTCAATAATTATCGATTCATTATGCTCCCTGAAAATGATCTCAAACTCTCCAGTTGTCGGATTTGGCCCCATCGCAAAAATCTCATCAGGAATCCTGGTGTACAGATCCTGAAGACTGGCTAGTGCCCTGCCCATGTCAGGAAGACCATAACCATAAAGGCTGTCAGGATTCTGAAACCTGTCAGCAGATTCCCTGATTACTTTTATGATGTCAGCGTTTTTTGCTTTCGGTACCGACTGCATGAGACATGCTGTAATTCCACTTATCACGGGGCATGAGAAGGAGGTTCCGTTTACAGTTCCTGTGAAGTAGTCTGAAGTCTGCACCGGAACATCAACACCCAGTGCAACGATATCGGGCTTTATCCTCCTGTCGTATGAAGGTCCTGCAGAGGAAAATGCAGAGATTTTTCCCTGCACATCAACAGCGCCTGTTGCAAGGACAGATTTGCCATCTGCCGGGCAGTTTATTCTGATCCAGGGTTTAACTCTTTCATTTCCTGCACTATTGACTACAATAATTCCCTTTGATGCAGCAATTTCAGCAGCCTTTGTCACAAATGAAGTTCTGCCATCAAGGTCATTGAAACTGTAATTAAATGACGGGTCATCGAAGGTAGCGTATCCAAGCGAGGAGTTTATGATATCTGCTCCGGAACTGTCTGCGTATTCTGCTCCGGCTGTCCAGTAATCCTCCTCGCATGGAAATTCAGAGCTTACATCCTCGGTAGTGAGGAGAAGAAAATCGGCATCAGGGGCGGTTCCTGCAATTACATAAGGTAATTTGCCCGCAAGAACTGAGAGCACTGCCGTTCCGTGAGTGCTGGAATTATATACATCATTTTGATTTCTGACAAAATCGTGGGTGCCCTTAATACCGTTTCTTTCTCTCAGTTCATTGAGAGAGGCTATTTCTTCAGCATTGTCAAAACCTCCGTCCAGCACTGCTATAAGAATGCCACTGCCTTTTAAATCCTGATCGTGAAGCGCATAGCCATTAAGCATTGACAGAGGTCTGTCATATTGAGAAATTCCTGCATCGGAAAATGTGATTTCAAGTTTTTTCGCGGCAATACCCTTCGCAACAGGTTTTTTTACAAGTTCCACACTTGCAATATTCGGCAGCTTTAGTATTTCTGCAGGATCAATATAAGAATTGCTTTTCATCAGCGCGCTGTTCATCCATCTCGATGTTGAATGCAGTGTAAGGCCAAGTTCCGTAAGCATTCTGATATCCTCAGTGCTTACTGGGATATCACTGCTGTCAATTATTGCAACGCCTTCTCTCTGCCTTCTTGCAATTGCCCTCTCTGAAACAAGCTGAGCAGGTTTATAATCAGAGATCTGGCTCCTCTTTGCAGTGAAGCTTATCCTGTAAAAATATGAATATGATCCGGCTTGTCCGTGCAGGTTAAGGAACAGAAAAAGAATGATGGCAGGTGAAAAGAGCTTCACCATATTTCACCGGTTTTCTCAGGATCGGGCATACTTCCCTTTTTCGCTTCCATTTTATCAAGATAATCAGCTGAATCTATATCCATTTGCTTATCTTTTGTTGCTCCCATTTTGTATTCTATTCTGTAATTCAGCTTGCCGTCCCTGTTATAGATAAGCCAGATGCCATCACGTTTTTCATTCTTATAGGTTCCTGAGAACTGGAGGTTCCCGCTTTCGAACCATGATTCAAACTTTCCTTCGAGCCTGCCATCAGTGAATGATGATCGCAGGCTCAGGTTTCCGTTTGGATGATATTTCACCCATTCTCCCCGTGCAGTGTCATTTACGAAAGTCTTTATCTCGGCAATCTTTCCGTCGGGGTAGAACTTAACTGATTTTCCGTTTCTCATATTGCCTGAATAGGCTTCTTCGCTGACTTTATAGTTCTCAGTAAATTCTGAGAAGAATTGCCAAATCCCTTCCTTTTTTTTGTTTACATATTTTCCTTTTACCGCAAGGTATCCATTTGAATGATAAATGCTTGCATCTGCATCAGTTCCATTATTGCTGTAAATGAGTACTGACCTGAGGGTTTGATCAGGATTATATCTTTTAAATTCGCCAACAGGAATGTTATCCATGAAACTGGCATCATACAGAATCCTGCCATCAGGGTGCTTTTTTATCCAGTGCCCCTGTTTTCTGCCATTCTGGTCTGTTTCATTCAGGCCTGAACCAGGTTGGGAGAGAAGTAGTGAAGAGCATGTCAGTAGGGCAGCAGTCAGAGCTAAAGTGTAATTCATGGAGGTTGAATGATTTTGCTAAGGTAAAAGTACAAATATTAGGCCGAAGAATAAAAAAAGGGCGCCTTTACCGGACGCCCTTTTGCACTATTTGGTATTTTTACTTAACTTCTTCGAAGTCGACATCGGTAACTTCCTCATTACCTCCCTTGCTGCTCTTAGGCTGCTCTGGGCCCGGTTCCGATGCAGTCTGACCTCCTGTATTCTGAGCTGTCTTGTACATCTCTTCAGAGGCTGTCTGCCATACGGCATTCAGTTCTGCAAGTGCCTTGTCGATTGCATCAAGATCCTGTGACTTATGTGCATCCTTAAGCTTTGCAAGAGCGCTTTCAATAGCCGGTTTCTTGTCAGCCGGAAGTTTATCGCCAAACTCTTTAAGCTGTTTTTCTGTTGTAAAGATCATACTGTCAGCAGTATTGATCTTCTCAATTTTTTCACGGGCTTTCTTATCAGCTTCTTCATTGGCTTTGGCCTCATCACGCATTCTTTTTATCTCATCATCTGTCAGACCTGAAGATGCTTCTATCCTTATCCTCTGTTCCTTGCCTGTGCCCCTGTCTTTTGCTGTAACGTGCAGAATGCCGTTTGCATCAATGTCGAAGCCTACTTCAATCTGGGGAACACCTCTTGGTGCCGGTGGAATACCGTCAAGATGGAACCTTCCGATAGTTTTGTTGCCTGATGCCATTGGCCTTTCTCCCTGAAGGACGTGGATCTCAACAGATGGCTGGCTGTCAGCTGCAGTTGTGAAAACTTCGGTTTTCTTTGTAGGTATTGTTGTATTTGACTCAATGAGCCTTGTCATAACACCTCCCATTGTTTCAATCCCGAGCGACAGAGGGGTAACGTCGAGCAGAAGTACATCCTTTACCTCACCGGTAAGTACACCGCCCTGGATAGCTGCACCCACTGCAACAACCTCATCAGGGTTAACACCTTTTGATGGAGCTTTCCCGAAGAATTTCTCAACGAGCTGCTGTATTGCAGGTATTCTTGTTGATCCGCCTACAAGAAGCACCTCATCTATATCAGAAACAGAGAAACCTGAATCCTTGAGGGCTATTTTGCATGGCTCAATACACCTCTGTATAAGGCTGTCACAGATCTTCTCGAAATTAGCCCTTGTAAGTGTTTTGACAAGGTGTTTCGGAATACCATTTACAGGCATTATATAAGGAAGGTTTATTTCAGTTGTTGTGGAGCTTGACAACTCTATTTTAGCTTTCTCGGCAGCTTCCTTCAGCCGCTGCAACGCCATCGGGTCCTTTCTCAGGTCGAGGCCTTCTTCTTTCATGAATTCATCAGCAAGCCAGTCGATTATCATGTGATCGAAGTCATCTCCGCCGAGATGGGTATCGCCATTGGTTGACTTCACCTCAAATACACCGTCGCCAAGTTCAAGAATTGATATGTCGAAAGTACCTCCGCCAAGGTCAAATACTGCGATTTTGAGGTCCTTGTTTTTCTTGTCAAGGCCGTAAGCCAGCGAGGCTGCAGTAGGTTCATTAATTATCCTTCTTACATTAAGACCGGCAATTTCTCCGGCTTCTTTTGTTGCCTGTCTCTGCGAATCGCTGAAATATGCCGGAACTGTAATTACAGCTTCAGTTACTTCCTGTCCGAGATAATCCTCAGCAGTCTTCTTCATTTTCTGAAGTACCATCGCTGAAATCTCCTGAGGAGAGTAGTTCCTGTTGTCAATCTTAACCCTGGGAGTATTGTTGTCACCCTTTACTACAGTATATGTAACCCTTTTTATCTCCTTATTTACTTTATCATAGGTTTCACCCATGAACCTTTTAATAGAGTAAATAGTCTTGTTGGCATTGGTTATGGCCTGTCTTTTAGCAGGATCACCCACTTTTCTTTCGCCATTCTCAACAAATGCAACAATTGAAGGGGTGGTTCTTTTTCCTTCACTGTTAGGTATAACAACCGGCTCATTGCCTTCCATTACTGATACGCAAGAGTTTGTCGTACCCAGATCGATTCCTATAATCTTTCCCATTTTATGTTTGTTTTAAAATTTTTTCAACTTTTCCTTATTTCAATCAATCATTATGCCATACCGGGAAAAGAGCTCCGTTTTGCAAAATTGACACTCTCAGGCGGTAATTTTTTCCTTTCGCGGCACAACTTTGTGACAAAACGACAGGATTGTATGTCGGATAATAAGACAAAAGAAACACGATTTAACTGGTTCGATAAGCTACAATTGAGTACCTTTGTATCCCTGATTTTAATAGGTAAGCCCATGTCAATACATAAATCTGTCAAAAGAGTTACTACTCATGTGCTTCAGGAGATGAAGCTGAAAGGTGAAAAGATTGCAATGCTCACAGCCTATGATTATTCAATGGCAAAGATTCTCGATGCAGCTGAGATAGATATTATTCTTGTGGGAGATTCCGCCTCGAATGTTATGGCAGGTTATGAAACCACCCTGCCCATTACGCTCGACAATATGATTTACCACGCTGCATCTGTTGTCAGGGCTGTCAAGAGAGCTCTTGTCGTTGTAGACCTTCCCTTTGGCACCTATCAGGGAAACTCCAAGGAGGCTCTTGCTTCTTCAATACGAATAATGAAAGAGACCGGAGCTCATGCCGTTAAGCTTGAGGGAGGAGTTGAAGTTGTGGAATCTGTTGAGAGGATACTGACAGCAGGTATTCCGGTGATGGGGCATCTGGGGCTTACACCACAGGCAATTCATAAGTTTGGCACCTATGTAGTGAGGGCGAGGGAGATGGAGGAAGCAAGGAAGCTTCTTGAAGATGCCAGGCTTCTTGAAAAAACCGGATGTTTTGCCATTGTCCTTGAAAAAATACCGGCAAAGCTTGCCGAAGATGTGGCAGCTAACCTGAGAATCCCTCTTATCGGGATAGGTGCCGGTAATAAGGTTGATGGTCAGGTGCTTGTGCTTCATGACATGCTCGGTCTCAACCAGGAGTTCTCTCCACGTTTTCTGAGACGTTATCATAATCTTCATGCTGAGATAAAAGGAGCGGTTCAGAGCTACATCTCTGATGTGAGAAACGGAGAATTTCCGAATGAAAAAGAACAGTATTAAGTACAGGAGATGGTTGAGATACTTTACGAGGATAATCACCTGATTGCAGTTTTCAAGAGATCGTCAGATCTTGCCCAGAGTGACAAAACAGGCGATTCTCCCCTTGAAAATGATGTAAAGGCTTATATTGCCAGAAAATACAATAAACCAGGGGAGGTCTTCCTTGGTATCGTGCACAGGCTCGACAGGCCGGTGAGTGGAGTGTTGCTCTTTGCACGAACATCAAAGGCTCTTGAACGACTGAACGAAATGTTCAGAACAAGGCAGATGAAGAAGATCTACTATGCCATAGTAAAGGAAAGACCCCAGTTAGAGGAAGGTACGCTTAAGAATTATCTCAAGAAAAATGAAACACAGAACAAAAGTTATGTGTATGATAATGAGGTGAAAGGTTCAAAAGAAGCGTCCCTGTCATATAAAATAATTGGAAGGTCGGAAAGGTTCTACCTGCTCGAAATTGAATTACATTCAGGTCGTCATCACCAGATCAGGGCCCAGCTTGCTAAGGCAGGCTGTCCTGTAAAGGGAGATCTTAAATACGGATTTCAGCGATCGAATGAGGATGGAAGCATCAGCCTTTTTGCCCGCAGGCTGGAGTTTATTCACCCTGTCAAAAAGGAACCTGTTATAATTACCGCTCATTTTCCTGAAGGCGATATATGGCATCATTTTGCCGGAAATGTCTGATAAAATACTTATTGATTCAATAAGAGTTAAGGAAAAGTTAAATATTGAAGTAGCTAAGATTGAATGAATTAAATTTGCGCCATGAGCAAAAAGAAATTCACGGTGCTTATTATTATGATGGTACTTTCCATAATAGGTATCATCTGGGTACAGGCAAAGTGGATTTTAAATGCCTTTGTGATTGGTAATGAGAATTTTAACAGCGCAGTCGTCTCATGCCTATATAATGCTGCCGATGCAATTGAATCCTCCCAGAGGATGAATTTCTTTAACAATTACATGCCTGCCGATCCCATGGCCTTTGGCAGTACAAGTCCTTATCAGACATCAAATTATCTCAGTATTCAGAGTTATGCTGCAATTGACAGCAACGGGATAAAGGTCAGAATTGACAATCATTCCTATTCTGCGACACCTGACACCGGAAATTTCTCTTACGACTCACGATCCTATGTTTTTACAGGAGATACCGCTGTTGTGTCTGATTCGGTGATCCTTCTTGTTGCAACAGAAAATGAAACACGTAAAATGAGTGTTGTGAAGAGAGGTGAAGAAGGCACTCTCAGCTCACGGGCGTTGTCATCGAGGCAGGAGGAATTTCTTAACTGGGTGAAGAGAAGATCTGCAGAGTTTCATAATCTTAGTGACCAGCTTATTTCTGAAATTTACCAGTGGGAAAAAACCCTTGAACTAAGCAATACCGACGTTGAGAATGTCCTGAGACAGACCTTTTCACTTTCAGGTATTCAGACCCCTTTTGAGTATGCAATAATCCGGAACGGGGAGGTGCAGGATGGCTCTTTCAACAAATCAAAAAAGAATGATTTTCTGAAGAGCAAGTACATGGTACGACTTTTTCCGGGCAATATTATTCATCAGAATGTTGTCCTGTCAGTTATTTTTCCTGCCCGTACCAATTATGTTCTGGGACAGACTTTCTGGCTTCTTGGCGGTTCTCTTGCATTTTCCCTCTTCATAGTTGCAACTTTTGCACTCAGCCTCTTCTTTATCATCAGGCAGAAAAAAGTGTCGGAAATGAAATCGGACTTCATTAATAACATGACGCACGAATTCAAAACGCCTATTGCAACTATCTCTCTTGCTGCTGACACTATTTCAAATCCACGCGTGCTTAACGATGAGGCCAAGGTTCTTCAGTTTGTCAATATGATTAAAAAGGAGAACAGCAGAATGAATAAGAAAGTGGAGACCATTCTGCAGATTGCCTCACTCGATAAGAAGGAAATAGAATTCAGGTTTGAGGATATCTCAATGCATACTCTTATCGATCATGTTATTGATACAATTGAAATACAGGTACAGCAGAAGAATGGTAAGATAACAAAGATCTATGAGGCAGAAAATCATGTTATCTCCGGTGACCAGGAACATCTGTTCAACCTTGTGACAAATCTTCTTGACAATGCCGTTAAATACTCGCCTGAATCACCTGATATTGTAGTCAAGACCTGGAATGTTGATCATGGCTTTGTGTTTTTTGTTGACGATAAAGGCATCGGTATGACTAAATCGGTTCAGAGCAAGATCTTTGAGAGGTTTTACCGCCAGACTTCAGGTAATGTGCATGATGTAAAGGGATTCGGTCTGGGACTAAACTATGCGCGTGCTATTATTGATGCACATAAGGGAACTGTTCAGGTAACAAGCGAACCCGGAAAGGGTAGCCGTTTCGAAGTATATTTACCATTAAATGAGGATAATTGATATGAACTCAAAACCAGTTAAGATATTTCTTGTGGAGGATGATCTCAGTTTCGGATCAGTACTCAAATCATACCTTGAGATTAATGATTTCAGTGTCGAATGGGTCGATGACGGAAAGTATGCACTGGAACACTTCAGGAAGGGTATTTTCAATATTTGTATACTCGATGTGATGCTTCCCCATGTGGACGGCTTTACAATTGCAAGTGAGATAAGACTCATTAACAACGAGGTGCCAATAATATTCCTGACAGCCAAGAAACTTAAGGAGGATGTTCTTAAGGGCTATGGCGCAGGAGGAGACGATTATGTTACAAAACCGTTTGACACTGACATACTTCTTGCAAAAATAAGAGCTATTCTTGCACGCCGCGATTTTCAGTCAGGCACAAGGGATATTTACAAACTTGGCATGTTTATATTCAACGCACGATTGAGAACTTTGACGTTTAAAGACACCGAGACAAAACTATCACCAAAGGAGGCAGAATTGCTTGAGCTTCTTGCTGCAAATCCAAATGAGCTGATAAACAGGGATATGGCTCTGAAAAAAATCTGGGGTTCAGATGATTATTTTACTGCACGCAGCATGGATGTTTACATTACAAAACTCCGGCGTTATCTTGCCGACGATCCGTCGCTGAATATAAAGAATATCCATGGGGCAGGATTTCAGCTTCTTATTAAGGAAGATTGATGCTGAGGTTGTTTTTACTGAACTGAAGAGGAAGCAGATTGTCGATACCTTCAATAAGTATCACCTTGTTTTTGCCGCCAAGTATAATTCTTATCCTGTTCTGACTCTTTATTTCCTCCTCACCAATTACCTGTCGGCAATTGCCGCAGGGAGTAACCGGTTCAGCTGTCATTCCGTCTCCTGTAAAGGCAGCAATTGCAATAATTCTTGGTTTATCACCCGGGTAGTTTGAAACAGCAGCTGCTATTGCACTTCTTTCCGCACAGATGCCTGAAGGGAAAGCTGCATTTTCAACATTGGCGCCCCTTACTATTGTCCCGCTCTCAAGCAGCAGGGCGGCACCTACGCTAAAACCTGAATAAGGTGCATAGGCATTGGCAGCTGCTTCAGTTGCCGCTTCAAGAAGTTTCCTGTCAGTGCTGTCAAGTTCTGCAGCAGAATCAAATTCCGTATAGCTTATTGTATGTTTTATTGTTCTCAAGATATGAGCATTTGGCCGATAAAGTTAGTAAAATTAGTTTGGAGTGACCAGAGTTTGAAGCGACTAAAGTTGATTAGCCTGAATAGAGTTATGAAAAAAGTTAAGATCATGGAAGCTGTTGTTAAAAAGTCGGCTGCACTCAGATTGTTTAATATGGTATTTTTGCCGCAAATAAAGAATAATGCGAAATAATATAAATATAATTCTGATACTGGCAGTGGCAGCAGCTGTCTCCTCCTGCAGTGTCAGGAAACCTGAAGTAAGCCCTAAGGTATCTGATATAAATACAGGCAGTTATGTAGATAAGTATAAAGATTTGGCTATAAGCGAAATGAAACGGACAGGAATACCTGCCAGCATCACACTTGCACAGGGAATGATTGAATCAGATTATGGAAGAAGCAGGCTGGCAGTGCAGGCAAATAACCATTTCGGCATCAAATGCCACAACGACTGGAAGGGACCAACCATCACGCATCATGACGACAAGCGCAATGAGTGTTTCAGAAAATACAGGAAGGCTGAGGAATCGTATTATGATCATTCCGACTTTCTGAAATCCGGTTCACGGTATAAGTTTCTTTTTGATCTTGACCGGACCGACTATAAAGGCTGGGCCAGGGGACTTAAAAAAGCAGGATATGCAACCAATCCCGACTATGCCAATATGCTCATAAGGAAGATTGAGGAGAATGAACTCTGGATCTTTGACAAACCCGGGAAGTATATTGCTGATGTAAAGCAGAAAGCTGACAGTGAGCAGGTTGTTCCAGATAATAAGGTGACTGAAATACAGGTTGCAAAAGCAGTGAAACAGGGAGGTGACCAGTTTGCTGTTCCTTCAAAAATCTCAAGAATTATGGAGAATAACAGGATACAGTATATAATTGTCGCTGACGGTGAGACACTTGCAGATATTGAAAAGGAGTTCAGTATGCTGAAATGGGAGCTTGCAAGGTACAATGAGCTTGAACCCGGATTTAATGTTGTTCCCGGACAGATTCTTTATCTTCAGCCAAAAAGGGATAAAGCCGAACCAGGGAAGGAGGTTCATCTTGTTGCCAATGGTGACAGAATGTATTCTATATCACAGAAATACGGCATAAAGGTAAGGAAGCTTTATGAATATAACAGGATGAAAGAAGGTGATGAACCCTCGCAGGGTGATAAGATCTGGCTTAGGACAATGAAGCCTGTCAGCTGATTCCGGCAGTAAAACCGTTTATCCTGAAACCCCTAAGGAATTCAATTGCATTCATTTTCTTTTTGCCCTCAAGCTGAAGTGTTACAATGCTTATGAAACCTTTTTTACAGGCTATTTTCAGATAATGTTTTCCATCAGAGACAATCTCACCCGGCTTAAGTGAGTGTTTTTCTGTTTCCGGAATGCTCTCAAAGATCTTCAGTGTATGGCTGTCCTTTTCGTTTTTTATAACTGTCCTGGCGCCAGGCACAGGGGCGAGCCCGCGTATGAGGTTATGTATCTTCACTGCCTCGCAATCCCAGTTTATTATACAGTCTTCAGTATGTATTTTTGGAGCAGCATTCAGAACTGTATCAGGACTTATAAAAGCGTCCTGGGATTTAGGGGTTAAGCTCTTGTCAACAATTCCGGCAATTGTTCTTATCACAAGCCTGGCACCGAGCTTTGTCATTCTGTCATGAAGGTCACCTGCATTTTCGAAGGGATATATGTTTAATTCTTCCCTTAGCAGAATTTTTCCCGTATCTATCTTATTGTCAATTAAGAAGGTGGTTACGCCGGTCCTGGTTTCGCCATTTATAATTGCATGGTTTATTGGTGCAGCGCCCCTGTAATCGGGGAGGAAGGATGCATGCAGGTTTATTGTACCCAGAGCCGGAATCTTCCATACCTCTTCAGGTAGCATTCTGAATGCAACAACAATGAAAATATCCGGCTTCAGGCTTTTGAGCTGCCTGATAAAATCAGGATCTTTAAGATTTGAAGGCTGCAGTACCGGCAAAAAACTTGATTCTGCAAAAGTTTTAACAGCAGATTTATGGAGTGTTCTGCCTCTTCCTGCGGGTTTGTCAGGTACTGTAACGACACCTGTCACGTTAAATCCGTTCATGAGCAGGGAACCAAGAGTTGCTACGGCAAATTCCGGCGTACCCATAAATACAATTCTGAGGCTCTTCATAACTGCTAAATAATAATCAAAGTTAGGAAATTCTCATTCTTTGACAATATGTTTATAGCAAGTGAGGTTGTGGCCCATTTTATTTGCCTTAGTCTCGAGGTAGAACTGATTATGAGGATTTGATTCTATAATCAGGGGGATGGTTTCAACTATCTTAATGCCATATCCTTCAAGTCCGGCTCTTTTAACAGGATTATTTGAAATGAGCTTTATTTTTCCGAGGCCGAGTTCATGCATGATGCTTGCGCCAACGCCATAATCCCTTTCATCTTCGCCAAAACCAAGCTTGAGGTTGGCCTGTACCGTATCCATTCCCTCATCCTGAAGCTTATACGCCTTTATCTTGTTGAGCAGTCCGATGCCCCTTCCTTCCTGGCTCAGGTAGATAACAACTCCTTTGCCTTCGGCTTCAACCATTTCCATGGCTTTCTGAAGCTGAGGTCCGCAGTCGCATCTCATGCTTCCGAAAATATCACCTGTAAAACATGATGAATGAAGCCTTACAAGCACTGGTTCATCCCTGTTCCATGTTCCCTTTACAAGTGCTGCATGCTCAAGTCCGTTGCTTGTCTGGCGGAAAGGAATAAACTCGAAGTCTCCGTGAATTGTAGGCAGTTTTACCCTTTCTCCCTTTTCAATAATTGAATCGCGTTGCAGAGTGTATCTTATCAGATCTTTAATGGCAATAATCTTGATGTTGAATCTCTCCGATATTTTCTGAAGATCACCGAGCCTTGCCATTGTACCGTCGTCGTTCATTATTTCGACGAGAGCCCCGCCGGGACGCAGACCAGCCATACGTGTCAGGTCGACAACCGCTTCAGTATGTCCGGCGCGTCTCAGCACTCCTTTTGCCTTGGCTTTAAGGGGAAAGATATGACCGGGTCGTCCGAGATCGGCAGGTTTTGTGGAAGGATCAACGAGAGCTTTTATAGTCAGAGCCCTGTCCTTTGCCGAAACACCGGTCGTTGTCTCCTCATTCAGCAGGTCGACAGTAACAGTGAACTGGGTTTCATGCAATGAGGTATTATTACCGACCATAAGATGAAGGTCAAGTTCCTCACATCTTTCCTCAGGCAAAGCAGCGCAAATAAGGCC
The DNA here is from genome assembly GCA_964516485.1 of uncultured Rikenellaceae bacterium. Lineage (GTDB taxonomy): Bacteria > Bacteroidota > Bacteroidia > Bacteroidales > VadinHA17 > LD21. The sequence continues at coordinate 13,659 of CAZEYY010000038.1, read as the reverse complement.
CCTGCCATGCTTGGCCATAAAATTTACTATTTCTGGTGTGACAAGCTCTGCAGAACAGATGAAATCCCCCTCATTCTCGCGGTCTTCATCATCAACAACTATCAGTATTTTTCCATCCCTGATATCCTCAATTGCTTCCTCTATAGTATTGAATATGAATTTATTCATTTGGTTAGCATTTATAAATTTTCTTCTTCGTCAAGCTTTTTTTCATTCATTGTGAACCTGTAAATGGCATCCTTTATTTTTTTAAAGAACAACAGGTAAGTGTCTACGCTCATAATTACTGAATCGGTTGTTGCCTTGTATGTCAGAAAAATTCCGATTGGCAGAAGGATATATGATGCAGCCCACATTCCGGCAAATGTTCCGATCAGATCTTCTTCTGCCAGCTTTTGTCCCGAAAGCGATATTACATAGTATATTACAAAGAAAAAGATGGAGATAACTGCCGGAGTACCAAGTCCTCCTTTTCTTATAATAGCACCCAGCGGAGCGCCGATAAAGAAGAATACCAGGCAGGCAAATGAGAGTGTGAGCTTCTTATGCCATTCAACTTCATAACGTTTCAGAACCTTAATCTCCCAGTAATGTGATTCGCTTACCTGCGCGAGCCAGTTGTTTGAATCCTTAATGTACTCGATTGATCTTGTTATGGCATCCTTTCTTTCCGATACAGGTAATGAATCTAGCAACTGAAGGGCTTCGACATTCTTCATTTTCTTTAAACTGTCCTCCGGCGTGGGTACGATGTTTGCCAGGTAGGCATAGTTGCTCAGATGATAGATCTTTGAATTTTTGAAATCCCTGTAATGTGCATCAACTCTTTCATTGTATGATTTTCCGAGTGAATCGATATGAAAGTTAAGTTCATTTATTGTCAGCATTGCTGCATTCGATTTGAACATACCGTCCTGGCTGCGTTCAAGGTCGAATCCGGAAAGGGGGATTACAATCTTTTGCTCACTGAAAAAATCTTTCCTTGATGGATGTCTCCTGTCACTTGTGCTTACGTTTTTTTCTTCAACCTCGCTGAAGGAATACCCGTTATACAGTGTCATAATCAGGCCTGTTTCATCAGGCGTGGTATTCATGTACCCTGAATCGGCAACAGTAACCGCAACATTGCCCCTCTTTTCGCGATGATCGTATATTATTATCTTATCGAGCCTGTTTGTAACAGGATTTTTTGATGTTACCTTTATGCTGAAATCAGGCACCCCGTTGTAAAAGGTTCCCGCCTGTATATTAATATCCGGTTTCTTTCTCCTTATGTCGTATAACAGTGTTCTGGCCTCCGAAGTGGCATAGGGAAGTACATTGTTTGAAAAAAAGAATGAAACAAATGAGACTGCTCCGATCAGAATTATAAGAGGTCGCATAATTCTCTGCAAGGGTATTCCAGATGATTTAAGCGCTGAAAGTTCACTGAATTCACCCATGTTACCGAAAGTCATAAGTGAAGCCAGAAGTATTGCAAGCGGCAGCGCCATTGGCACAAAGGTCAGGGAAAAATGGTATAGAAGTTCGGCAAGTACAAGAAAATCAAGTCCTTTTCCGGCCAATTCATCAACATACATCCACAGGAACTGCAGCAGGAGAATGATCAGCACAATGAAAAAGGTCAGTATCAGAGGTCCGATAAAAGACTTTAATACGAACTTGTCAACTTTCTTTAACACCGGATAAAATTTGAGTGCAAAATTACTCGAATTTTACTAATGATGTAAGATAATTGTCATTTTTAAGGTATTATATAAGACAGCATAAGGGCGTAGGGGCTCAAGGGCGCATTGGCCGTTTCAGTTCAGAGTCCGAGGACTCTCCGCAGGTCGCCAACCTGTGTGTCCCATAGGAATATTGAATCATCCTTTTCCTCAGGATCAGCGAAGTCAGTGATTATGAGTGCAAGATCGTTTGTAAGTTCATGCACAGTTATTGTGAACTCAAAATAATTGCTCTCCTCGTCATCTGAGTCAATCCATTCAAATCGGACAAAGCGGTTTTCCTTAAGAGCTGACAATCTGGCTTTTGACTCTGTTTTGTCCCAGGTGAATGTAAAAAGGTCCCTTTCAACGGTAACTTTGTCGGCAAACCATTCTTCAAGGCCTTCAGCAGTAGACAGCCTGGAGAACAGCACTTTTGGAGAGCAGTTCAGGGTATATTCGAGTTCGATTTTTTCACGCATTTTGTTCACTCACAAATAATAACTTTCAATGCAATATAGAAAAAAATATGAAACTAAAAAACCTTATTGGTAATTTGTAACAAACTCTTTATATTTGCACCCTCAAAACCAGATTATCTGCCTTCTCTTTTAACAGGTGGATTCTGGTGGAAAACCACCTTCGCCAAGGCTACGGTGGTAAAAGGGCGAGATAGCTCAGTTGGTTAGAGCGCATGATTCATAATCATGAGGTCCCGAGTTCAATTCTCGGTCTCGCTACAACAGAAAGCCCGGTCAGCCATTCGGCTGACAAGGGCTTTTTTGTTTTGAGGTCTCTGAGCTCTCTCAGAAAGGCGTAAAAACAAAAAAGCCCTTAAGCAACGCTCCGCGCTGCGGGCTTTCTGTTGTAAAGCCTCCCCTGCGCAGAATCGCTGTCAGCAATTCTCGAAATGCCCCAGCATGACAAGGCTTTCTGTTGTAAGGCTTCCCCTGTGCAGAATCACGCAAGCAATTCTCGAAATACGCCAGCATTGTAAGGCTTTCTGATGTTAAGTTTCCCTGTGCAGAATCGCTGAAAGTATTTATTTTGCTCAATGCGTACAAGATCAGGCAGTTGTATAACAGAGCATACAGGTGATTTTTATTTTATGCAGAAATTGAGACAGATTATCAATTTGATGGCTGATTAATTTCACTGAATTAAAATTACCATCCATAATTTTATTTTACCATTCATCACTTTATTGTAATAATACTGGTTTTGTGAAAATAGTTTTGTCGGATAATTTATAAATAAAAAATATGAAAAAAGGAGTATTATTATTAGTTGTAATGTTTGCTACGATATCATCGAACGCTCAAAATATTACTGGAGACTGGAATGGGTTAATCAATACTGGGAGCTTGCAAGAGAGGATTGTATTTCATATCTCCCGGAATTCGGATTCGATTGAGGTTACTCTTGATGACCCTGACCATAAATCTTTCGGATTAACGGCTCAGTCGGTAAGTTTCGTGAATAATATGTTATCATTATCTGTGCAATCTTATGGGATGACTTTTTGTGGTACAGCAAATAGCAGTTTTGATACAATAACGGGAATACTGGAATATGAAAAAGAAAAAAGTATTTTAGTGCTTACAAGAAAGAAGGAAGCAAAATGTATGGCTGGACGGCCTCAGGATCCTACTGATTTCCCATATTTAAGAGAAGAAGTTACTTTCTCAAACAGCAAAGCCAATATAGTTCTTTCAGGGACATTGACACTGCCAACGCATAAAAAACCAGGCAAAATTGTTATTCTCATTTCCGGATCAGGACCTCAGAACAGGGATGAAGAGGTATTCAATCAACGTTCATTTTTAGTCTGGTCCGATTGGCTCACGAAGCAGGGAATAGGAGTATTGCGTTATGATGACAGAGGTGTAGGGAAATCCACAGGGCAGTTTAGTGAAGCTACTTCGCTCGACTTTGCGGACGATGTGGAATCAGCTATTGATTTCCTGAAATCAAGAGAAGATTTGAAAAATGTATCCATAGGTTTAATCGGGCACAGTGAAGGTGGTATGATAGCACCCATTGTTGCTTCACGAAATGATAATGTGGATTTCATTGTTATGCTTGCCGGACCAGGTATTCCTATTGATCAGTTGCTTATCCGGCAAGTTGAAGATATAATGATCCTGGAAAGGGTTCCTGAAAACATCATACACTTAACTGTTGAAACATTTAAAAAATCACTCAGCTATCTGAAAGATAACAGTTTTCAAAATAAAGAACAGGTAGCAGAAGGCTTAAGGGAAATATTAAAGGCTGAATATGATAAATACCCCGAAGGAACTGAAGAAAAATCAAAACCAGAAATCAAAATCGATACAGAAGTGAAACAACTTACAAATAACTGGTTTCGTTACTTTGTGTCCTATATTCCCTCAAAATTTTTAGAATCAGTTACCTGCCCGGTACTGGCAATGAACGGAACTCTTGATTGCCAGGTAAATTACAAAAGTAATCTTGTTGCCATTCAGGAAGCACTTGAAAATGCTGATAATAAAAATGTTGTAATTGAACCAATGGAAGGATTGAATCATATTTTGCAAAGAGCAGAGACAGGAGCTGTATCAGAATACGGAAAAATAGATGAAACAATAAATCCTGCAGCGTTATTAAAAGTATCTTCATGGATTATTAATCTCAACTGAAATGGGACTTAAGGAGAATAAGTATTTCTGGCTGTTACAGTTAACAGGATGGGGATTTATAGGAATTGTCAATTATGGTTTTCAGGTATACTCAGGTGGATTACCTGCATGGATACTTGCTTTTAATGCCCTTGGACTGCCTGTTGGAGGCATTCTGGTAAGCTCGGCTTTCCGGTCGGTTTGTATGAAAATTGATTGGATAAAATGGAAAAAAGGCAAACTTTCAGTGTTTGTCTTTTTTTCAGCTATTTCCCTGACTTTGATCTGGATCATTCTGGTAAGTATTGCTGCCAGGTTCATTATTTCAAAAACAATAACACTAAATGATATTCTGGCGAATATTTTTCCCCTTGCCATGATCATGCTTATCTGGTGTTTGCTATATTTTGGATATCATTTAGTCAGACATTATCATTTCTCGGAAATAGAAAAGTGGAGATTAAAAGCAGAGATTAATAAAGCTCAGTTAGATATTCTGAAACTACAGATCAATCCACACTTTATTTTCAATACCCTTAATAATATCAGAGCTTTGATTCTTGAGGACCAGAATAGAGCGAGAAAGATGCTTACAAATTTTTCTGATTTATTCAGGTATTCCCTTCAAAATGCAGAAAAAAAAGAAGTTGCCATATATGAAGAATTGAAAATGGTAAACTTCTATATGGAATTGGTAAAAATTCAATATGAGGAAAGGCTTAAGTATGAGATTATTGTCGGTAAAGATTTAGAAAATGAACTCATTCCACCTATGATAATTCAGATGCTGGCTGAGAATGCAATTAAGCATGGAATCGCTCACTCTTTATTAACAGAAAACAATATTTACATATCAATTCTTAAAGATGTTGACATACTTAAAATCATCGTTAAAAATAACGGAACTCTTGAAAACAGAGATAGTTTGGCATATTCGGCGGGAATAGGATTGAAGAATATTGAATCCCGGTTATTTATGCTCTATGGTGAACGGGCTGCGGTTGATTTAAAAAGTGATAATTCTTTCGTAGAAGCAATTATTAAGATAAAAAGGTAATGATAAAAAGTATCATAATTGAAGATTCAAGGTTGGCCCGCAGGGAATTATGTGAAATGCTGAAAACATTTCCACAAATACAAATAGCTGGTGAATTCGGTAGTGCAGAAGATGCTATAAAATTTATCCGCAGTGAAAGTCCTGACCTTTTGTTTCTGGATATTCATCTGCCAGGGAAAAATGGTTTTGAACTTCTTGAGGAACTTGATGAAGTACCTGCAGTCATTTTCACAACAGCATTTGATCAGTATGCCATTCGTTCTTTTGAATTCAATACAATTGATTATCTGCTGAAGCCAATCTCATACGAAAGACTAAATATGTCAATCGAGCGTGCGAAAGTTCATTTTCAAAATGAAAAAGTTTTAACAAAGTATCTCTCGGAATCAAGTCAGGTTTTTATTAAGGATGGCGATAAATGCTGGTTTGTAAAAATTAAAGACGTCTTTCTACTTGAATCAGTTGGGAATTATACACAGGTGTATTTTGACAGGAACAAACCATTGGTGCTAAAATCACTCAATCATTATGAAACAGTATTAGATCCTGCGATGTTTCTCAGAATAAACAGGCAGCAGATTATTAACCTGAACTTCATTGAAAATGTTGTTTCATGGTTCAACGGTAAAATAAAACTAAAACTCAGAAATGGTTTGGAAATTGAAGTATCCCGGAGACAGACAGATAAAATAAAAGAGTTGTTCAGATTCTGATTCCCTGTTTTTTAATTCACTGAAAAGAAGCTTTCTTAATTTTCTTTTAATACTTCATTTACTCCTTAACTCCGAACAGTCTCCTCCTGAACCAGAAAGCCACATTGACAAGTCCTATCATTACAGGGACCTCTACAAGAGGACCTATTACAGCGGCAAATGCCTCGCCTGAATTTATCCCGAATACAGATATTGCTACTGCTATTGCAAGTTCAAAGTTGTTGCTTGCTGCCGTAAAGGAAAGTGTAGTGGATTGTTCATAAGTTGCCCCCACTTTCCTGCTCATAATGAAGGAAACTATAAACATTACAAGGAAATATATTACAAGCGGTATTGCAATACGAACTACATCAAGAGGAATTTTAACTATGTATTCTCCTTTTAATGAGAACATTACGATTATTGTAAAAAGAAGTGCAATCAATGTCAGTGGACTGATTTTAGGGATGAACCTGGTGTTGTACCAGTCTTTATCCTTTACACGGATCAGCATGAACCTTGTCAGGAAGCCGGCAATAAACGGAATTCCAAGGTAGATGAACACACTCTTTGCTATCTGTCCCATAGTTATCTGTGCAACTGTTTCATTTGTCGGAAGTCCGAACCAGGCCGGCAGTATGGCGATGAACAGGTAAGCATACACCGAAAAGAACAAAACCTGAAATATTGAGTTAAATGCAACCAGCCCGGCTGCGTATTCATTGTCTCCTTTTGCCAGTTCATTCCATACAATTACCATGGCTATACATCGTGCCAGACCGATTAAGATAAGTCCGTACATATAGTCGATATTGAACCGGAGGAAGATGATTGCCAGGATGAACATCAGTATGGGACCGATGATCCAGTTTTGAAAAAGCGACAGTCCCAGTACCTTAGTATTCCGGAATACATCGCCCAGCTCTTCATACTTCACCTTCGCCAGCGGCGGGTACATCATCACAATAAGTCCTATTGCTATCGGAATGTTTGTGGTGCCCGATGAAAGGCTGTTCCAGAATTCTGCAATATCCGGACTTATCCACCCTGCAATTACTCCAATGAACATTGCCAGGAATATCCAGAGGGTAAGATAACGGTCAGTAAATTTTAAACGTTTTGTGGATGGCATGATACTGTTTATTATTTATAACCTGAAACTGTTACACTGAAGATACCAACCTGCCCGTTTCTGAACAGTTCCAGTTCATCACAGGTCAAGTACTTTTTGAGTAGTTCAACAGGAAGAGAGATCTCCTTCTGTTTGTGAATCTGCAGGTTAAGAAATTTATTCTTGTTAATTATATCAAGATAATCATCAAGTTGAATTGCCCCTGAAACGCAACCTGCATACATCTCAGCATCTGTCCTTAGTTTTTCGGGGAGGTAGCCTTTTAACACAACGTCGGAAACACAAAAATGCCCGCCAGGTTTAAGTACACGGTAAATCTCACGGAATGCTTTCCTCTTGTCCGGAACTAGATTAAGGACACAGTTTGATATTACCACATCGAACTGATTGTCGGCGAGGGGCATTTTTTCAATATCTCCCTGAACGAACTTTACGTTGTTATAACCAAGCTTCTGGTTGTTGTCATTGGCCTTTCTCAGCATCTCCTCTGTAAAATCGATACCCGTGACATGACCTGATTCACCGACAAGAGCACGGGCAACAAAACAATCATTGCCGGCTCCACTGCCCAGATCGAGCACCGCATCACCTTTCCTTATACCCGCAAACTGTGTGGGAATGCCGCAGCCAAGGTTCATGTCAGCATCAGGATCATAGCCTGCAAGGTTTTCATAATTTTCGCTGAACACTGTGTAATCAGGTCCTGAGCCGCAACAGGAACTTCCGCAGCATGATTCTCCGGCCTGATCTTTGGATTGTCTGGCTATCTCTCCGTATTTTTCTTTTACAGCTTGTTTTAAATCTTCTCCTTTCATTTTTTCCTCTCTATTTCTTCCACTATTCTGACAGAATCAGTCACATATTTTTCGCACAGAGTATCAAATAATCCCTGTTCGATTATCTTCCTGTGATCGTCGGGATCATTCATGTCAAGGCCTTTCAGCAATTCCCTGCATGATGTTGTACCATTCAGCCTGATAAATTCATTGAAGAATTCACGTGTCTTTTCGTAAGTAAGCTGCTTATTCTCATCAGGATCATCCATGGCTTTGCCGTATTTTACTCCCAGGGCCATAAGTGCACCTGTAACTGCACCACATATAAGTTGCTGCCGACCCATGCCTCCTCCGAAAGCACAGGAAGTTTTAAGACAATCATTTTCTGATAGTCCGTGTTCTGTTCCAAATACTGTGAATACTGACTGTGAGCAATTGAATTTGCATCTGAAGTACTCAATAGCTTTTTCCGATTTGTTCATAATGCAGGTTTGATTTTATTTAAATACAATGCATTGAATTTTTCATGTATCTCATTTCTTATCCTCCGGAATTCACTCATTATAAACTCCTCAGAACCATGTGTTTTTGAAGGATCTTCAAAACCTATATGGATACGGTGCTTAACCCTTCCGGCAAAGACGGGACAGGTCTCATTTGCGTCATCACATACAGTTATGACATAATCCCATTGTTCATTAAGATAGCGATCTGCTGATTCAGGCCTGTGCCGGCTGATGTCAATCCTGGCTTCATTCATAACAAGCACAGCCTTATGGTTGACATTTTCAGCAGGAATAGTCCCTGCAGAGAATACTGCCATCCGATTGTCAAATGACTGTAAAAAGCCATGTGCCATCTGACTGCGGCAACTGTTCCCGGTACAAAGTATTAAAATTTTCATGCTCACTTTCTATAGCGGCTTAATTTTCTGATATATGGCGTTTAAGCAGGTTTTGTAATACTCTCTGATTGTATTTTCATGCTCAGCCATTGGTTTCACTGGTACCAGGTCAACTACCTCATTATACTTCAAACCTGAATTGAAAAGCGTTTCAGTGGTTCCCCACAGCATTGCAGTTATTGTTTCATTTGCTTCAGTTTCTGACAAACCGTATGAAATTGCGAGTTCCTTTAGCTCCTGCAACTGATACCAGAAATAGGTATGTCCCATAGCGCTTATTGTTGCATAAGCCTCTATCTTGTCTTCCTCTGCCACAGGTACCTGTCCAAGTTTTTCAAAGGTCATAAGAAACTCATTTACAATATTATTGTCAGCAGAACTCGTAAAACAAACCGGGTTGTATCCTTTATTTACATAGGTACCTGCATTGGGATTCATGCGGGCAATGTTTTTCACCTCGGGTAGGACATTTCTGATCTTATCGATTGTTATTTTGGGTGCCAGTGATACTATAAGAGTATCTTTCCTGATTGAATTTTTAATTTTTGCCAGAGTTTCCATCAGTACCGGGGGATGCAGTGCAATAAATACCCAGTCTGAAGATGCAGCCACAGATGGATCAGTGTCTGAAGTTTCGATTTGAGGGAAATCAGCCTTCAGGACTTTCAGTACAGCTTCATTTGTTTCATATACAGAGATTTTTCCGAATGAAACTTTTGCATTTTTAAATCCATTGAGCAGGATCCGGGTAATGCGCCCCCCTCCGATAAAACCTATTGTCTTCATAAGATATAATTTAAGTTCTTAATGGATTACATTATTGCATTGAAAAGGAAGCCTATAAGCATGATACCTGTTGCCATTATGCCGGCAAATGTCAGAATGAACGGGAGTTTAAGGACTTTTTTAAGAATTATCATCTCCGGAAGTGAAAGACCTATAACAGCCATCATGAATGCCAGTGCAGTTCCCAGTGATGCGCCTTTTTCAATCAGCACCGATACTATCGGGATTATTCCGGCAGCATTTGAATATAAGGGTACACCTATTAAAACTGATAAGGGAACGCTGTACCAGGCTGACTTGCCCATCAGGGAGGCCATGAAATCCTCAGGAACATACCCATGTGCTCCGGCACCTGCTGCAATCCCAATTACTACATAAATCCATACTTTGCCCACTATTTCACTTACCGAGTTATATCCATACTGTATGCGTTCAGAAAATTTCAGTTTTTCATACCCGGCATCCTGGTTGCCGAATTGAGACTTGTAAACCCAGTCCTGAACCCAGTGCCCGAGATTCAGTTTGCCTATAATCCATCCGGCATTTATTGCGATAAACAGTCCTGAAACAACATAAATGACTGCCGTCTTCCATCCGAACATGCTGAAAAGCAGTGCTATGGCAACCTCATTAATCATTGGTGATGCGATAAGAAAGGAGAAAGTAACACCGATCGGTATTCCTGCCTCAACAAAGCCAAGAAACAAAGGAATAGCTGAACATGAACAGAAAGGTGTGACAATGCCAAGCATAGCTGCCATAACATTTCCGGTGTAAAGTGACTTTCCTTCGAGTGCTTTGCGTGTTTTTTCAGGTGAAAACCAGGAACGTATTATTCCAACAAAAAATATTATAAGTGTCAGTAGCAGCAGAACCTTCGGAACCTCAAAAACAAAGAATCTTAATGCCTCTGTAAAGTGTGCGCCTGAACGCATCTTCAGGATATCATCAATAAACCAGTCAGTAATTGGTTGCAGGGACCGGTAAACTAAAAACCAGACCGGAAGCAGAACTAGTGGCATTATTAACTTATTGTCAAGACTCTTAATACTTATTTTCATGTTCATCCTTTTGGCTTAATTTCACCTAAGCACATAAATTCTTAAAATATAATAAATGCCGACTATAATAAATATAACTGCTACTGCACGTCTGAACCACAGCTCAAATGTTCTTATCTTGTTGTACAGTTTTCCTACACTTCCGACAGAGTAGGCAAGAAGCCAGGCGAAAATTATGACAGGCAAGCCGGTTGCCAGAGCAAATACAAGAGGCAGATAAAGACCATCTGCACCTGCAACTGTCATTGGAATGAGCATTGCGAAATACAGGACACCGCTGTATGGGCAAAATGCCAGAGCAAAAACAATACCGAGTATCAGTGTGCTCCAATAACTTCCCTTGCCTTTATCTGCAATTTTATCAGTCAGGCCGGTGAAGCCCGGAAAATTTATTTTAATAACATCCAGCATCAATAATCCGGCTATTATAAGAAACGGCGCCAGTAATTTCTCACCCCATCCCTGGAACAATCTGGATAAATTCATCTGACTCGCACCGGCATATATAATCAGAGCTAGTCCGGTATAACTTATTGCCCGTCCGAGTGTGTAAATCAATCCATTTGCAAATACTCTTTTCCGGTTCTCAATATCCCGGCTGATGAAACCTATTGCCGATATGTTTGTGGCAAGAGGGCATGGGCTTATTGCTGTCATAAGGCCCAGTATAAGCGCTGTTACAACAGAGTATTGTGAGTTCTCAAGTATGCCTTGTAAAAAATCCATTTTTAAAACAAGATCTTATCGATACCAGACTTTATTTCTGCCTTCATTTTTTCCGGATCGTGTGCAACCATCCATGCTGAGCCTGTGATGTCGATCTTCTTTTCGCCGCGGACTACTAACAGAGACTGACCTCCAACGCCAAGCCTGTCTGCGATCTCCTTTGTGCCGGCATCATCAAGGTTCAATGAGGTGAAAGAATATTCACCTGTGTTAAGTTCATTCGGGAATAAGGCCTCTATTGCCTTACGGGCATTTTCTTCAACTGCCATGCATGTGGCGCATCTTCGTGTGAAATGGAAATAATATACATTCACATCTGCTGTGGCTGTCTCTGCGGATTGTTCTTTCTTATCTGACTGGTTGTTGCATGAAATACTTCCGGCAACTATGGCCAGAACTGCTGCAAAAAGGATTATTCTTTTCATGTGGCTAATATTTTGACAATACCTCTTTTATTTCTGCTTCTGAAGGAACCCTTCCCCTGATTTCAACTTTTTCATTAACTACCAGGGCAGGAGTTGACATAACATGATATTTCATTATCTCAGTTATTTCCTCCACCTTGGTGACAGTAGCCTTGATTCCATTCTTCTCAACAACCTCACGGGTAAGTTTTTCAAGCGATTTGCATTTCGGGCATCCGGTGCCTAAGATCTTAATTTCCATATTGTTATTTTTTTATTTCATTTCGGAAATATCCGAAACATATAATTAAAATTTTTATATTCTGAACAGTTTAGCGAACATCAGTCTTGCCTCTTCCCAGTTTTCGGGATTAATACAGTATTTGATATAGGGAGGATTTATTTCTCCCTGGATCAGTCCGGCCTCCTTAAGCTCCTTCAGGTGTTCTGATAATGTGGAACGGGCAATTGGCAGTATCTCGGCCATATCGCCGCTGTAACAGCATTTGTTTAGGTTATCTGCCAGGTATTCAAGGATAAATACCCTTGTAGGGTTCGACAGAGCCTTTGCGTATCGTGCAATTTTCTTCTGCTTATCGCTTACCGGTGTTTTCTTCCCTGACATATAATTTCATTTCGGGATTTCCCGAAACAAAATTATAATATTTTTATAAATATCAGTGAAGTCTGGATTTTTTATTTGATTAAAATGAAAGCTTACCGGGAAATTCATTAACCACAAAGGACTTGAAGGTTGTCACAAAGGATCACAAAGTTCAGGAGTAATTCAGGCTAGTAAAATTCATCTGTTAATAAATTATTATTTCAGGTGTCACCTGAGATAATCGCTTACATACTTTGAGATACCCTTTTTAATCTGCTCCCAGTTCTGATTTTTAAAGCTCACCGGTGTTTCGCTTTCATCTGCATCAGCAAAATAAGTTATAGCATGCGGGATGCTGATGGCCAGCATCTGGCTTGGATATTTCTGTTTATGCCAGTCCATCATCTGCTGCAGCAGGTAATGATGCAGCAATTCGTGCAAATCATAGAAATCCTTTTTCTTTCCCCTGCCCAGTATGGCCTGCATTTTCATTGCTGAAATATCAGCGTCGCTGTATATTCTTATATTTTCAATTTCCTCAATTTTCGCAATTGGCTGGTGAGGAAAGTAAACAATATCAACTTTAATATTATCAATGAAACAAAAAATACCAAAATCTGTTTGTTGTTTCTTGTAAACGAATCTATTCCCGAAGGTTTCTTCAAGGTCCCTGATTATCGGATGATGATCAAATTTTTCGTGATAGAAAAGATCAAGATCAACAGAGCTGCGATGACCGTACCGTAACGATAATGCGGTTCCTCCCACAAGCGAAAATTGCTTAAGGGATTTCAGTCCCATTAAAGAATTCAGTAGGGAAAAAGTCCCGGGTTCAACTGTCTCAGTATGTAACATCTGAATTCATTTAGTGGCTTATCAATTATTGCACTGGCAAAATGGATAGTATGAAGGGGCAGGTATTTAGCCTTTAGAAGAGCTTCAGTCACTTTTTCATCGCCATAATATCTTCTGCACTGACGGATATCCTCAACATCACCACGTTCGAAAACCCTTTCAATGACAAAGTTTGCCTTTGCATCATAGTCAATCAGCTCAAAGTTAACATCCCAGAAAATCCGTCTGTCGAATACCGGCTTTGCTTTTTTGTTCATAAAACAAAAATAATAAAAGGAGATGACTTTAAAGTTTCCTGAAGAGCATTAGTTAAT
>CAZEYY010000037.1:0-29999 GCA_964516485.1 uncultured Rikenellaceae bacterium | reverse complement strand
CCTTTTATCTTTTTCCTTTTATCTTTTTCCTTTTATCTTTTTCCTTTTATCTTTTATCTTTTATCTTTTATCTTTTACTGCTTGCCCACAACGCCTTTCCCCTGAACGATAGTAATATAACGGTCAGCCTTAATATTATTGTAAACCTCCTTTACTCCGTCCGACCAGTGAATTTTCAGTTTTTCGATTACTGCATTTTTTCCAAGACCTATGTGCAGCCTTGGATCATTTGCCGAGAGGTAGCTTGTTGCCCACTGGTTAAGCAGTACCTGTTGCCTGCCACCTGCCGTGACAATTACTTTTGCACTTATTGCCGGTATTGGTCCTTTATCACTTTTCAGGCTGAGGCCGAGCCAGTGATTCCTGTTTCCACCTTCATTGCGCAACAGTACCGAAGTAGCCTGCAGATCGACATGAGAAATGAAAACATCCATATCGCCGTCATTATCAAAGTCGCAAACAGCCAGCCCCCTCCCCGATCGCTTTTGCCTGAAGTAATCGCTTCGTGAAGGCCCTGTGTTGCTGAATTTGCCTGTACCGTCATTTTCAAGAAGTATCGGCAGCTGGAGTATCAGCTCTTCCCCGTTGCCGTTTGCTGCAATAATATCCTGGTCGCCGTCATTGTCAAAATCAAAAAAAGTGGAACCCCATGTTCCTTTGCCGGCAAGATGCACTGAGATACCGTTCTTTTCAACAACATCCTCATAGGTTCCGTTTCCCTTATTGAGATACATGGCACCATAATCAAGGTCTGTAACAAGAATATCAATTAACCCGTCACCATTAATATCAGCCGGCGAGGCATGCATTGATCCTGAGCCGATTCCTTTTGAATTTGCAGCAACGCCTCTCGATATTGCAACTTCCGAAAACCTTCCGTTGTTATTGATATACATATAATTAAAATGATGGTCATTTGCCTGATAAATATCCATATCAGCATCATCATCGATATCCCATATAGTGAGTCCCATGCATTTCGCATCAGGGAAGTAAAGTCCTGCTTTTTCTGTTACGTCTTTGAAAGTACCATCGCTCTGCTGTTCATAAAGCATTGAAAGCTGCCCTTTATACTCACTAGGATGAGGCATAATGTCTGGCCCGGCATTACCGATATATTTGGGATCAAATGCAAGGAAGTTGCCCACCATTACGTCGAGCCTTCCATCACTATTGTAATCGAAAAATGATGCTCCAATGCTCAGCTTTATGAAGCCATTCAGCTTCTCCGGACCTTTAAGTCCCAGCCTGTCAGTTATATCTGTGAAGGTGCCATTACCATTATTGCGATAGAAAACATTCGGGCCATAATTAAGCAGATACAGATCCTGATCACCGTCATTATCAAAATCAACAGCTCCGGCAGCCATTGTCCAGTGCCTGTCATCAACTCCTGCCTGCCTGGCAACTTCATTAAATGTACCATCACCGTTGTTCCTGTACAAAGCATCGGGAGTGTCCCTGTTAACTATTCCTTCAGCATCCGAGATCCCCTCCAGCCATGTGCCGTTCATCATGAAAATATCCATGAATCCGTCATTGTTATAGTCAAATACAGTTATGCCTGAACCGCTGCTCTCAATTATGTTAACATAGGTTTTGTCGCCAAAGGTGTATCTGAAATCAATACCGGCCTGCTTACTTATCTCTTTAAAAGTCACCTGTTTAGTCTGAGCTGATATTTTAGTCTGAAAGAACAGAAAAGGAACTAATATTAAACTACAAAGGACTATTTTTTTCAACAATTTGACTTTCAAACTAAAAGCTGTATAAATTAAATATGCTTTTATGATGGAATATACATCATAAGTTTCCCCTCCTTTTGAAGGAGGGGTGGCCGCATCAGAATAATTGATAAAGTAATGCAAATTCTTTTTGCGGCCGGGGTGGTTGATTTGTCTGACTAATTGGTTTATTTCCTGTATTAAATTTTTCCTCATTTCCATTCCAAAATTCGAGTTACCTGATATACATATAATTATCACGCTTTAAATAATCACACCCATCTCCGATGTAATTATAATTAATTCACATTACTGAAAATATAACATTAAGTAAATTGTTTATCGTTAAGTTTATTTAATCAACCACCCCGGCCGGGAATTTAATATTGTAATAACAACTAAACAAATTTCCCGGCCACCCCTCCTTCAAAAGGAGGGGAAACCTAAATTCCTGGTAAATCACAAATACGAGCCCTCTTATCATTTCACTTTCAACGCATTAAGATAGGCATCCCTTGTAACGACACGTGTATTGTATTCTCTCTGATACTTTATAAGCTCCGGATTGTCGGGATATATATCCTCCGGTGAAGGAGGATATGATTTCATTCCGTGAAATGGCAGCGGAGCGACTGAATAACCGTAAGCAGTATTCATATCGCCATCCTTCACCCATCCTACGCTTCTTATCATGAAATCACGCTTCCAGCCTTCCTTTAATGGAGGCAGTTTTGATTCATCAAAAGTTACTGTTGCCTCATCACCGGCATTAGAGATTATGTACATGTTGTCACTTGCTGTGAGAAGTGGAAGGACATCTCCATACCTTGTATAATTACCCGGCAGATCCCTCCATTTTGCTTCATAATCTGTCTTTGAATAATCGAACCAGTGAGGTCCGTAGCGTCCACCTTTTCTGAAACTGTGAGAAAAGCCCCTGTAGTGAAGATCAGCAGAAACAGGGTCCAATGTCGATGAAACAACAGGTGCATCTGACAATCCTGTCGCAAAGAATATATGATCCCAGTATATTTCCATGTTTGTCCTTATCCTGATCCTCCGGTCAGATGTAAGGAATTTCCCGCTAAGTTCAGCAATAACAGTTTTATCCTTCCCCTGGGGAAATCCAAGATTGTCAATTACTGTTTCCCATTCACCCTTCCTGTTAATCACCTGAATAACAGGAGCATTTGCTTTTAGTACAGAATTCTGTGAAAGAGCATAGTTGATGCTGGCGTCGGTTGGGAAGATCCATCCGTTCAGGAAAATAAAGAGCCTGTCATTATTTCCAATCTTTCCGGGATCAAGTATCAGGTCGTGCATCTCTGTGATGCCCTGATACTTATCTGCAATGAAATCGGAAAGGTAATTATCATCTTTCCGGTTTATTTTGTCGAGAACATCTTCACCCTTATTTCCCTTTGCTGCGACAGGAGGAATTTTATCATCAACGGTATATAATCTGTAGCCGGGGAAGGGAGGAGGCGAAAACTGCTCCGGAACAAAGACATCTGTATTTGAAGGGTGATCGACAGCAACAAGCTGTAGCTGATCGAGATAGATTGTTTCCCAAAGTTCAGAAGTCACCTGTATTGAATATTTACCGTCCTTTGCCTTCAGATTTTCTCCCGGTATTTTCAGGTAGTCGTCGGAAGCATCAGGAAATGCATAGGCTGTATTTCCACCCATTATACCCAGCGGCATTCCAAGAGCGCTTCTCCACAGAATATCCTTCACAAAAATATATTCCTCGCCGTTCCAGGTATAAATGAAGGGACAAGAGCCTTTGAGTGTCTGAGCTTCAATGAGAGCCTGGTCAGTACCCGGGAAGAAAATGTTCTGAGGAACACCGTTAGTCCAGGTAATCCTTATAACATCAGCAACAGCTCGGTGACCTATGCCAAAAAGGAATTTAGGATCGGTGACAACAATAGTCTGGTAAAGGTTACCTGATCTGATTTCCACCTTGGCGCCTATCCCGAAATGATTATTCTTGGCGCTTCCCGCTCTCAGACCCTTAAGCTCCATTTTTATGAAGTGGTTGGTATTACCTCCGTCATTCCTGAGAAGTTTAATTGTTCCGTCAGTGCCTGCAAGCAGCAGATCAAGGTCGCCGTCGTCGTTATAATCAAATGTAACTATCTGCTTAGCAGATCCTACATTATCAGGAAACAGTCGTGTAACATCAGTGAATCCATCAATCCCGTTATTATGAAAAAGGAAGATCCCCTTTGCTCCATCCTTTTCAGGAGTACCGCACATTATAATATCAAGAGATCCGTCATTATCAAAATCTATAAGGGCAGCATCTTCAATACGTGTATCCTTAGTGAGTACAAACAGTTCATAGACTGAATTATCCCTTTCAAACGAACCTGTCCTGTTATTTCTGTAGAGCCTGTGCTCACCGTTATTCTCTGATGTAAACAGAAGATCGAGGTAGCCGTCATTTGTATAATCGCCAGCCGCAACCGAACTTGATGCTCCTGATTCGCCTATTCCGCTTTTTTGTGTTTCATTCCTGAACACTCCCATTCTCTGATTCGAATAGAAGATATCAGACTTGTTTTCATCAGCCACAACAAGATCAATATCCTCATCCTCGTCAAAATCACCAAAAACTGCATCCCTGCTGATAACATCACCCAGCAGCCGCTCCATCTTTTCTGACTGATCGGTGAAGGTTCCGTCGCTGTTATTCCTCATTTGAACATTAGTTGTTGACCTCATCTCGAAGATGTCCAGATCGCCGTCATGGTCAAGATCAAGGAAGAGCGCTTTTCTGCCGCCTTTTATCTTCCCTATCCCGGCCTTATCAGAGAAATCCTCAAATCCTCCCTTTCCATTGTTATGGTAAAGTAAATTCCTGTCTTCCAATACTATAAGCAGGTCCAGAAAACCATCATTATCATAATCCGCAAAACAGGCAGACAATTCATTTCCGGAATGGTTGATTCCGGCTTCAGATGCAACATCCGTGAAGCGTCCCATATCATTACTGAAAAGAAAATGCTTCCACGCCGAAGAAGAATTGTCATAACTTCCTGCATAAATATCAATATCTCCATCTCCGTCATAATCGGCTGCAGCAACAATTGAAGCAGGATTTAAAGTTGGGGCAGCCGTTGAAGGAGATACTGTAATTAGTCCTGCTGACTCTGTTGCATCATTAAAGCTGATTGCATCAACAATCGATCGTTCTTCAGAAAAGGCAAGGACTGCCTGTTCATCGAAGGTGATAAGTGGAAAACCGATAAGTGAGCCTCCGGGGCCCTTAAGATCCATTATTCCAGCCTGGTACGGGGAAGTAACCTTGAGGAAGTTATTGAAAATCGTAAAATTGAGCAAGGCATTATCGCTGTCTCCTTTTCGGAGATCAGATATAGCTTTATTGAAGTATTCAACAGATGCAGACGGAAATTCAGGAAATTGCTTCCTGATAATCTCGAGTTGTTCAATTGCCTTGTCCCCTTCACCTTTCTTCACAAAGACCTCTGTAAGGCTAAGTTTTGGCACCAGGTTTTCAGGAGCTGCCTGTACAAGTTGTTCAAGGCATCCCTGATAAAGCTTTTGTGATTCCGTGTCAGAACTAACTGAGTACAGCTCTGCAAGATCGTAAAGACTTTTTATATGACCGGGAGAAAATGACAAAGATTCTTTAAGCACTGCTATTGCCTTCTCTCTTTTTCCGTCCATCTCATAAACAGTTGCCAGTATCAGCCTTATGTCAGGATCTTTCTGGTCCAGTTTGATTGCCTTTATTAATTGCTTTTCAGCTTTCGGGTATTTTCCCATTCTCAGATAGGTCAGGCCCAGGTTGGCATAACCAAATTTGTCCTTTGGAGCCAGGTCGATGAATTTTTCAAATTCCTTCTCGGCTTCCTCAAGTTTGAACTCTTCAAGGTAAGCAAGCCCAAGAGTCTTAATCGACATAAGATCAAGGGCTTTCTGTGCATCATTGCTTCCTGTATTTTTACATCCGGTCATAAGGATGTAACAAAACACAACAACTAACGTATAATAATATTTGGTCCTCATCATACTGACTGAGTTTTAACAGAGTAAAAAATCATGCTCAAAGGTAAGAAAATATAGCCCTCTGATAAACCCCTCATTGAAGTGGAATTCTGTTTCCCTTATCATCAAATCCGAAAGAGCCGGTGACACCTTTTATCTTAACTTTCAGCATTGCTTTATGGATATCTTCCCTGATACCTCCTGCGAGTGATACTGATTCAATAATTGTCCTTATTCCGTCGTATGAATATGCAGCCTCAGCCCCGGGCCATGAGCCATGCTTTTTATGATATTCCGAAGCAAAAGCCGATTGTTTCTTTTTGAACCAGTCACCGCCTGAAAGCTGAAGTATTTTACCCATAATTTCCGGATAGAAATAAACAGGTGATCCTTCCCTGAGCAGAGACAAGGGTCCGTAGATTGAAGTATTGAACTTCATATCCTTCAGAAGGCTTATTATTCGTCCGGCAGCACCAGATGAGGTATAGAGCACAAGGCAATCAGTATTCCCTGTCACTATTTTTTCACATATTCCTCTGTAATCAGGATTCAACCTGTCAGGTTCAAGTGTCACAGGTTCTGGCAAATTAACTTTTCCGGCATAAAAAAGAAATCTTTTATACCCCGATTTTGCATCGTAATCTTCATCAGAAACAAGGGTTATGTTTTTATATCCCGCTGATTTAATTCTCTGTACAAGAGCAGGAGCCTGTGTGTTATCGCCTGGTATACAGCTGAAAAACCATGGTGTAAAAGCCTGGGAAAGAGTCTGATCTCCTGCCCATGCAGACAGAAAGGTAACATGTGCTTTGGTTGTTGCCTGTTCAACAAGGTGAGCATTACGTCCGTCATGAGAACCAAGAATTGCGATCACATTGTCCTTGAATATCATATCAACAGCCTGTTTGGAACCTGTTCCCCATGTTCCTTCCATCGATTTGACTACAAGTTCAAATTTCCTTCCTTTAAAGCCGCCGGTTTTATTTGCTTCATCAACTGCAATCTGAGCTCCGTTTCTGGCTTCAACAGATGAAGAAGTCTGGATGAGGAGGCCTATTTTTATGGTATTCTCCTCCACTGTTTTTACCCCCCTTGCCCCCCCAAGGGGGGGTATTTGCCCCCCTGCCCCCCTGAAGGGGGGTAAAGAGCATTGTGCATTAGTACCGGAAATTAAAAGGACTACGTCAAGCAACAGGAAAAACTTTAGAAAGAAATATTTTCCTGTCCTATGTTTCATTTTTTTCAATCTGGTGGTTAAGCAATCTCCCTTCCGACAGCTTCCGCGATCTTCCTCAGATCGGTCATCAGATCAGTAAATTCATCAGGGCTCAATGATTGTTGCCCGTCGCAGAGAGCTGTATCCGGATTATAATGTACCTCCATTATCAGGCCATCTGCCCCGGCTGCAACAGCTGCCTTCGCCATTGAGGGCACCATCCAGCGGAGACCGGTTGCATGGCTCGGATCAACAATAACCGGGAGGTGGCTGAGTTGCTTAAGCATCGGTACAGCGCTGATATCCAGCGTATTTCTTGTGGAAGTCTCAAAAGTACGGATACCTCTTTCGCAGAGGATGACCTGGTCATTGCCCTGACTGAGAATATATTCGGCAGCAAGAAGGAATTCTTCTATTGTAGCCATCATTCCCCTCTTCAGCAATACGGGTTTCTTTGTATGGCCGGCCTCCTTAAGAAGAGGGTAATTCTGCATGTTGCGTGAACCAATCTGGAGTATATCGGCATATTCAGAAACAACTTCTATCTGCCGTGTATCCATCACCTCAGTTACAACAGGCTGACCAGTTTCAAGACTTATCTCCTTAAGCAGTTTAAGCCCCTCCTCGCCAAGGCCCTGAAACATGTATGGTGATGACCGGGGTTTGAATGCACCACCCCGGAGTATTCTTGCCCCGCTTTTATTAACCAGCCTTGCGGTTTCAAAAAGCTGGTCCCTGCTTTCAACTGCACAGGGTCCGGCCATAATAACAATCCTCCTGCTTCCTATTGAAAACTTACCCATCGATACCGTTGTTCCATCCAGTTTCACGTCACGGTTAACAAGTTTTGGTACTGTGAACATGTTTTTCATCGGAACAGAACAGACATTTGCCTCCATCTCAGTATTTTTAAATATCAATCATAACTTTATCTGTAATCACTACCTGTATCCGGCTGCATCAGCATACCGGGAAGCAGGTTTTTTATAGATAACATCCTCTCTCTGCCACTTCGGCGCCGGAGAAAATACAAATTTCCCGTTCTTTACTTCTGCCATGAAAATTGGGCGTATATTATTCCAGGTCCCGTCATATACAAGGTCGCCTGTTACTCCTTTATACCCGTTTGTAACTTTCATGTCAGTTAAAACATCTCTTATAACTGCCCTGTTAAGTCCAGCTCTTTCAATTGATTGAATAAGGATATTCATACCATCATAAGCATGTGCGGCAAACACATCAGGTTCAATGCCAAATCGAATCTTATAATCAGTTTTGAATTTCTTCAGTTTTGGATCATCAGAATCAGGGTTATACTGGCAGGTTGTTACCAAACCATTTGCCAGGTTGCCGGCCATTTCAAGAAAAACGGGACTCACAATTCTGTCTGAAGCATACACCGGCTGTTTTAAGCCCATTGCCCTGATCTGCTGAAGAATGAGGGCAGATTCCTTAGCGTTGCCCCACATAGCAATTGCATCAGGATTAGTTTTCTTAATCCTTTCAAGCTGTGTTTTGAAGTCTGTCTCTCCATCTTTAAAACGTTCCTCGATTACAATAGGATATCCCAGTCTGGTGGCAGTTCTGTTGAAATGGAGGGTTCCAACGCGACCATACCTGTTATTTGCTCTTATCATTGCAACACGTTTGTGCCCGTCTTTTACATAAATTTTATTGACCATTATATAACTTGACTGTCTGTCGTCAGGAATTGTCCTTACAACCCAGGGTATATTGGTCTCAGTAAAAGTAGGATCAGGATCACCGGTATTAACATTCGGGATCTCAAGTTTGAGGGTTGCTCTGATCGCAACATGTGAAACTATGTCATCAATTGATCCAAGCCATGCCCATACACCTTCATCGTCCATGGCTACTATTTCATTTGCAGCAGCTCCCCACAAACCTACATCGTTGTGAACCATGAGTTTATACGGAATACCTTTATAACCACCGCGTTTGTTAGCCTCTTCAATAGCAAGCATTGATCCCTGAAGCATCTGGGTACCTTCCTTTACAAGGATTGAGCCCTCAAGAGGGCCAAGAAAACCAAGTCTGACTTCCTTCAGTCCTGTAGGAAAAGGCTTTTCGCGCCCCGCTCCATAGAACTTCATCGGTTCAATGAAATGGTATTTATAAGCTTTCATGTACTTATCATAACCTACAAGTTCATCCGGAACATTGCCATAGTTTTTTACAGGCGCCTGAGCATTTAAGATTGCTACAAGCAGGAGGAAGAATATCGGAAAGATTCCTTTTAATTTCAGATTCAGTTCCATAGTGGTTACTTTTTTATTTAGCCTTACAAACAGCATAAGCTTCAATTTCAATCAGAAGTGTTTCCCAGCACAGACGTGCCTGGATTCCCGTACTTGCCGGAAGGGGGTTCAATCCCAGCCAGCCATAGAATGTCGTTCTTATCTTATTAAACTCTGCATAATCCCGCTCAATATCCCTGAGGTAATTGGTTGTCCTGACAACATCATGCCAGGTCATGCCTTCAGCTGCAAGCAGATTTGTGATATTCCTGTATGTTCTCCACTGCTGGGCCTTAAAGTCTCCGATATGCTCAGCTTTGCCTTCCTCATTCACACTTGCAGTTCCTGAGATAAGAAGTACTTTATAGTCACCAATATCAAGACGCAGTGCCCTTGAAAAGGAGGATGGTTTTGCATAATCGTAGGCTTCATTTATTATATGAGGGGCATGAGTAACATGCTTTTCAACCGGAGGCCTTGTTTTGTGTATTTCAGAAACCGGAGTCGGGGTTATTTTGCTGTCAGGACTCAGTATTCCAAGCTTTGACATCTCAAGGCGCTCGCCTTCAGTAAGGTTCTTAAGATCGATAAGTATTTTTGGTTCAGTCATTATTTATTGGTTTATTGTTATTTATTTCATTCAATTGGTACTTTGTATCCATCGGGTTGGGAGAGCAAGCTGATCAACCCACCCCCTGCCCCTCCCAGGAGGGGAGCCAGTAATCAGTAACCGGTTAACGACTTACGGCTACTGATTACCGATCACCGATAACCAATTACAACTTAAGTTTCTCTCCGCGGCTCACGCCCTTGGATGTTGCAACCCACATGTAATCGCCCTGTCCGTCACATCCTATAATAAAATTATGTGAAATTGAAGGGCTCTGGGGTATTTCTTTCTTCACTCCACCTGTGGTTACAATGGCAACTCCATTTCCATCTTTGTCATTCTTTTTATATGTTACCCAGTTGGTTCCGTTTGTACTGCTGAATCCGTTATCGGAGCAAACAAAAGCACAAGGTCCTTCAGCTCTGAGGAAATTTATAAAATTGCTTGCCAGTCCGCTGTCATGGTCAAAATAGCCTTTCCAGTATTTTCCGTCATACCTGCTCATTCCAAAGTAAGAGGATATCCAGAGTATTCCTTCCGACCATGAAGTTGCTGTTGTAATATCATGAACCACACCATCATCAGGCTGAAGGTCAATCTCCATAAATCCGTCAGGATCAACATAATCGCGAAACTGCTTTGTTTTTGTGTTGTATTCAATAACTCCACCACCCCATGCAGCAATGAATATTTTACCATCACCTGCTGACACACCATAAGTCCAGGGTTCATGCATTGGAGCATTCATTTCAGTGAAAATCTCCCATTTTTTAGAGAATGTATCATAATGTCCTGCTCCTCCTCCTGTTGTGCACCAGACATCCTTGCCGTCGCATATAACCATATAAACCAGGTCATTAGGCATCCCTGAATTGAATTGATTAAACACTTCAAACTTCCCTCCCGACCATTTTGTAAGTCCTCCCAGAGTTCCAATCCATACATCTCCTGTAAGTTCGCTGACATCCACAGACACAACCCCGTTATGAGCCAGACCATCCTTGGAAGTATATGTCTTCCATTTCCCATTTTCATAAACAGCGAGTCCATCGTGTGTTCCAACATATACCTTGTCACCTACAGCCCTTACACAATAGCACTTGTCAGATGGCAAACCATCTTTTGTTGTGAAGTTCTTCCAGTTCCCGTAGACAGGAACTGCCTTTGTCTGATCATTAGGGGCAGGAAGACCTGGATTTTTGGTGCTTGCTACAGGAACATCAATTGTTGCAGGAGGCATCAACTCATTCACTGTATGGTTGTTATCTGCTTTCCGCAGAATAAAACCAAGTGAAACAGCACCTGAAATAATAACAAGCAGAATTGTAATCTTAAAACTGGTGCTCCTTAGGATTTTTTTCATAGGATTGTGGTTTACAGGTTAATGATTCAATGAGGCTTTTTGTATGTTCTTTCCGGTATCATAAGCAGGTCCTCTCAATGATTTAAGGTATTCTATCAGTTCATTGAGTTCAATTTTGGTCATATCACCGGTTATTCCATGACGGTCGTCTCTGCCATAAATTGTCCAGATTTCTTCAAGTGTTTTTGCTCTTCCGTCATGAAGGTAGGGAGGTGATGCATAAATATTATTAAGATGAGGAGTATCAAACAATATAGAGTCATCGCTCGCAGCAAGGGTACTTACATCAAAGGGCTGTTTGTTAGTATAATACGGACCCGGATGACAAGTGACACATCTGTTGTTGACTGGTATCTCCCGTCCGAAATTATCTTTTGTACGTTCGAATATTTTCTTACCTCTCAGCTGAGCTTCATTAAGAACTCCAACAGGATTGAACTGCAGGTTGGGAGGATAAGGAATACCTCTCATTATATAAGCAGAAATAGCATCAAGGTCTTTATAGGGAAACTGCTCGGTTCTTGTAAGCACTGTTGAGAATCTCATACCATCCTGCTTATAAACTGTCTGGTTCTTTCCGTTCCACTTGAAAGGAGGAGTATCACCTATATCTCTTAACGACTGTGTGTTAGTTACATTTCTTCCCATATCCTTTGAAGCCATATTGTACACAAGCCCATCCTCATGTTCATCGGGATGACATGTATAGCAGGAATACTGGTGCTGAAAAGTTCTGCCGGCATTATTGAGAAGTTTTCTTCCCCTCCGGAGAACCGTAATGCGGTCAGATGATCCGAGTTTAATTGTTCTGACGGTTTCCAGGCTTTCAGTACTTATTACACTTATTCTGTCCTCAAGGTGTTCGGCAACATACAGGTATTTACCATCAGGTGACAGAGTCATACCTTTTGGATTAGCGCCGGTTGAAATCCTTTTTGCAACATACCTGCTGCTGATTCCCAGATGATTAGCCCAAAGGCTTAACATCTCCGGAGTTGATTCGCTGATAAGCTTACGCACAGAATCTATGTCAACTACAGTTATTGTATTATTCCCTGAGCTTGAGATGAAAGCTTTTTTCCCGTCAGGAGTTATTTTAATATCATAAGGATCGGGATAATAAGCCTGGGGTTCATCTATAAGTAATTGAATTATCCTTCCATCACCTTTCTGTTCTATCACTCCGAAACCATGGTTCATCATCCAGCCTCTTTCCACCTGTAAGGTAGGCAGCAGGTTCTTTGGACGGATCATGGTAACAAGAGCAAGGTCACCCGAAGGAGTAAAAGCTACATTCTCCATCAGATAAGCTGATTCTACCATAAGGTACGAATCCAGCTGGCCAGACTCACCGTTAACTACTGTCAGTTCGGTTCCCATCGGTTCTCCGTAGGGAACAATTTCAGCTCTTCTTGCTGTTACAAAAAGACTCTTGCCATCAGGACTTATCTGGATGCCTGTTGGATTATTCCCGGTTGAAAGTCTTTTCTTTTCAATTCCGTCAGAAAGATCAATGACAGTCAGGTCAGAACTATATGAATTTACAACATATAAGAATCTTTCATCGGAGCTGAAAGAGAGTCCTGCAGGTCCGTTTCCGGTATTCAAAGTATCTATTATCCTGAAATCATTCAGGTCGATAACAGTAATAAAATCAGACCACTGGTTTGATACGTAGGCATAGAGTCCCTTTTTGTCTGTTATAACATCATAAGGCTTGTGCCCTACCTTTATCTTTTTTACTGTTTTCCCGGTTTCAGCATCTGCAGCAACAAGCATATCAGCATCCTGGGCTACGACATATAACAATTTCCCATCAGGAGAGGTTGTCAGATTCAGAGGCGAATAATAATCTTTATTGACAAGCTTTGAAATCAGTGGTGACCTGGCAATGTATAGATGACAGTTCATGCAATTAAGCGGATGATCTGTCGTGGCAGTCTTATAATCTACATGTCCCCTGGCCCATCTTTTCCCCGGAATGAATACAAGCAGTAAGAGTACTGACAATATGATTACAGTGATAAAAACCTTCTTCATTTCTTAAACCTATTATTCCAGTTCGACTTCTTTTTCAACAATTCCGTCAACATGCACGGGGACCGACACAGGATTCCTGCTAACGGCGGTTGCATACCTGTTTGCAGGTACCATTTCCCTGTCCTCATGACAGCCTATGCATCCGCGGCGTTCATTTGGCCGCAGGTAATACCAACCTCCCGGTCCATTGACAGTGGAACCTTTCGAATCAAGCGTTCTGATTCTGAACGGGGTATCTGCAGCTATTTTAAGATAAACAGAGCCATCATCTTCTACTATGATTATACCAAGTGATGAATCGACACCAATCAATTCAATCCTGTCAGCAAGTGGCAGTGAGAAACCCTTTTCTGGTGAATGCATGCCGGTAAGATTAATATTCTGACAAAGCAGCAGTCCGGTCTTAACACCGAAATCCACCTCGCTTGGCAGGTTTCGCGGCGTCTCATTTGCTTTTATGAGCAGTGCTCCAACAACATCTTTTTCAGCACTTTCATAAAGCTTTACACCAGATTTCCCATTTTTCAAATCATAATCATAAAGGGCATAATTACTATCCGTTCCTGTCTTCCCTGCAACCAACAATTTACTGTCTGACAAAGGCATAACAGATAAATAATCACCGTCCGGCTCAGAGATCAGGCTTCTTGAATGCAGGGGTCTGTTATAATTTATTGATACAATTCTGTTTTTTCCTGTTTGCTTTTCATGCTCAATGAAAAATATCTTACCGTTGTCTGTTTCATGGCAAATTCCTCTTACCACATTTCCCTCAGGGCTTTCATAAAAAAGTTCTGCTTTTGTACCATCAGGGCGAAGTACCATATAACCAGGCGATGAGACAACAGGAAAGACCTGGCGGCTTATTGCAAGTATCCTTCCATCCTTCAGAATAGAAGTGCCATAATAAGTATGAGGATTAAATGTCAGTCGTTTAAGATCCGACCCGTCAATATTGCATGAAAAGAGCGTATAATCTGCTTTCAGTGTATCATTTGGTATCTGCCTGCTGAAAACCACCCTGTTACCGGGAAGGTAGACCGGATCGAAACAATTTTCACTCAGTGATATAATCTTTCTTATACTCTTCTTCCCTGCTTCCATTTCCCATATCTGCCAGGGATCATTCTGTTCCTTCCTGGCAGCAAAAAGTATTTTTTTGCCATCATAAGAAACAGAAGGTGAGCAGGCTGAATAAAAATCCGGACTTATTGAAACAGGTTTCCCTGAAAGATTTTCAGGATCTACTATTAACAATTCTGACCTGGAATTAAGCATCGGGAAATTTCCTCCTGCAGAACCGGTTGTATTTCCCTGTTTCTCAGCTACTGTTACAATTATCTTCCCTTCATGAGAATTACCGCCACATGCTGTTAATAAAATAACAATAAACAGAGTAAGTACAGCACTGGTTAATTTGTTAAGTCTGCAAAGCATATAAGATCACGATTAGGGTTCTGTAACTGTAAGTATCTGGTTTGCTTTTGTATTTTCAATAAGCTGCACCTTACCTGAGGGCCATTTTATTTCAATTGACTCAACGAGATCGTTTTTCCCCAGTCCGAAGTGCATACGATGGTCATTCTGAGACAGATATCCGGTAGGACCCTTCTGCTGGGCTATCTGTGATGTGCCACCGGAAACTATTTTTACCCTGGCACCTATTGCATCCTTATTGCTTTTAACACCAATAAGCTCAAGCATCAGCCAGTTATTCTGGTTCCCCTTGTTATTCCTGAGAAAGATCCCCCTGTTGTTAAGATTTGCTATGTAGATATCAAAATCACCGTCATTATCGTAATCGCCAAGGCAGGCGCCTCTTCCGACATACTCATCATGAAAATATTTGCCAAGACCATTTGAGATATCTTTGAACTGTCCGGCTCCCTGATTGTCAAAAAGCTGGTCTTCATGACCATACAGATGTTTCAGAGCTCCGTTAGTCTTGAAAATATCTGCATCACCGTCGTTATCATAATCGACAAAAGAAGATGTCCAGCCGACAAATTGTCCTGCAATAGTTGCAATTCCGGCCGGATACGAACGATCGGCAAATACTCCGTTTCCAAGATTCTGATACAAAGAACAGTATGTATCATCTGAAACAAACAGATCCATCAGGCCATCATTATTATAGTCGGCAAAATCGACAGACATGCTTACAGTGGCCTCTCCTGCCTGGCTGAATGCAGTACCTGACATTGTACCCCTGTCTGTGAACTTTTTGCCTTCATCATTGTGCCACAGATAATTAAGGGTGTGATCATTCGCCACATAGATATCCATCCACCCGTCATCGTCATAATCAATAGCTCCAACGCCCATAGCCCTGCCGTCAAGATCAATAATTCCCATCTCCCTTGTAACATCAGTGAATGTACCGTCGCCGTTATTGTGATAGAGATAATCTGATTCTGCATCATAAGCCATGGGCCCGGGAAAACCATCAGGCGCATAAAAGTATTTGTACTCAGGATCAAAATTCAGATAATTTCCAATGTAAATATCCAGGTATCCATCAAGATCATAATCAAACCACACAGCGCCTATACTGCATTCTTGTAATCCTGCAACGCCTGCCTTCTTTGTGACATTTGTGAATTTTCCGTTCCCCTCATTTCTGTAGAGTACGTTAGCTCCGTAGTTACACAGGTAAATATCAGGGTAGCCGTCATTATTGTAATCTCCTATCGCAGCCCCCATTGTATAAAAAGAATCATCGACACCGGCTTTCCGGGAGACATCCTCAAATGTGCCATCACCACGGTTTCTGTACAGGTGGTTATGTGATTGTTCTGAAGGTTTTTCACCTATACTGAAACCATCAATCCATTTTCCGTTGCTCAGGAAGAGATCAATGAAGCCATCCTTGTCGAAATCGAGAAATGAAGCACCGCCTCCGCTCGATTCTATAATATTGTTAAGATGTTCTGTACCATTTCCAATTGTGTGTACAAAATCAAGTCCTATCTGCTGGCCTATCTCCTGGAAATAATCATCATCAGGAGGAGGTGAGACAGTTAGATTTTTTGTTTGCTTATCAGTGCCCGGGTTGCAGCTGTTAAGAATTAAAAATATTAAGCCAGGGATTGCCAGGGAACTTAAGATATTTACATGGCTGTAAATATTCTTCAGAGTTTTCATAATGTCGGGTTGGTTGGGTCGTAACACAAACTTATCCATTTCCGGAGATCAAAAAACCCGGAAAAAAATTTTAACACTCTTTCACATAATATTTAAGATGATTTTAAATTTCTAAACCAAAGCCTTAATTTTTTTTAACATATTTTTAGATTTTAACAGGCGCAACCCTGGGTTTAGTTTAATTTCTGACAGAAATCTTGTTAAATTTGTTTAACTCTTTATCAGGAGTTTTTTTTAACAATTATTCAAAACACTATGAAAAAATATTCTAGAATTTCAGCCACATTAATCGCATTTATTTTTCTCCTTAACATTATTGTCCAGGCTCAACCCGGATCACCATTGTATAAGGTAATAGTTTCACCGGATCATAAGAACTGGACCTACAAGGTGAATGAAACAGCCAGATTCTCTGTCCAGGTTATCAGGGATGGTAATCTTGTTGAAAATGCCGTGATAGATTACGAAGCTGGTCCGGAAATGATACCCGACCAGAAAAAGGAAGGTGTTGTTCTGAAAACCGGAAAGACAGAACTAACAGGAACAATGAAAACACCAGGCTTTTACAGGATAAGGGTTTGGGCTGTGTCGGAAGGCAAAAGGTATGAAGGCCTTGCAACTGCCGGTTTTGAACCGGAAAAGATACAGCCAACTGTTAAGGATCCTGCAGATTTTGACAGCTTCTGGAAAGATGCTATTGCTGAAGCAAGAAAAGTTGCCATGGATTCAAAAATCACTCTTATGCCAGAGAGATGCACAAGCGACGTTAATGTATATCACATTAATTTCCAGAACGATGCAGTTGGTTCCAGAATTTACGGGATCATGGCCATTCCCAAAAAGGCAGGAAAATATCCGGCTATCCTTAGGGTTCCGGGTGCAGGTATACGTCCTTATGCCGGCGATACACGACTGGCTTCACAGGGCTTCATTACACTTGAGATAGGCATACACGGCATTCCTGTAAACCTCGACCAGCAGGTTTATGATAACCTTATGGCAGGAGCTCTCTCTTCGTACTGGACTGTAAAAATGAATGACAAAAACACACACTATTATAAAAGAGTATTCACCGGCTGCGTGAAAGCAGTTGATTTTATATTCTCGCTTCCTGAGTTTGACGGGGAAAATGTTGCAGTTACAGGCGGCAGCCAGGGAGGTGCCCTTACAATTATAACCGCAGGTCTCGACAAAAGGATAAAATATGCAGCAGGACTATATCCAGCTATGTGTGATGCTCCGGGCTACCTCAACAACAGGGCTGGCGGATGGCCTCATTACTTCAGGACTGTTCAGCCTAAACCAAATGAACTTGAGACACTTGCATATTATGATGTTGTGAATTTTGCAAGGCGCGTATCTGTTCCGATATACCTTACCTGGGGCTATAATGACATCACCTGCCCGCCTACTTCAATGTATTCTGCATATAATGTAATAACAGCTCCAAAAGAGCTTCAACTATGGCTAGAAACCGGTCACTGGACCTTCCCTGAAGAATCAGAAATGCTCAATAACTGGCTTACCGGAAAACTTAAAGGAAAGTAGGAACTGTAGCAGTATGATTTCCGCCATTTTCCTGAAAATATGTATTAACCACAGAGAACACAGAGGAAATGCACAAAGGACACAAAGAATTTAAGAAAGCTGATCTTTCTTTGTGCACTCTGTGTAATCTCTGTGCTCTCTGTGGTTATAATAATTCGCTTCTCTTAATTTCCAGGAATACCCTGTTATTGTTTTTTTTGTTGTCCCTTAATTATTTGAGTTACTCCCAGAGCAAAAAGAAAATTTATACACCAGCAATTTCTTCAAGTGTATATATGACAGATGATATGCGGAATGCAGTTCTCGCTAATGCCAAAGCCGACACTGATGCAAAGAAAGCTGTAAACCTGATCATTGAGAGAGCAGGTCCGTGGATGAATTACAGTTACGACCAGTTATGGCAAATGATGTTCGGTAATACAATAAAACGATCGTGGATGGTTTGGTCAGACGGTTACTGCCCCTCATGCAAAAAACCAGTGCCAATGTACGACTGGCAGATGGACCCGCACAAAAAACCATGGAAAGTTACCTGCCCGCACTGCCATGAGGATTTTCCCAAGAACGATTTCGGGAAATTCTACGGGTCGGGGCTCAATGAAAACGGCATCTTCGATCCTTCAAAGGCAGACAGGTCGCTGCTCTTCAACGCCGAACATCCCGATCCGGCTGATCCCCTGCACGGCTTCGGAATTGACGATGGTGAAGGATGGTCTGCTGATGGTCACAGATGGAGGTTTATCGGGGCTTACCTTATTTACGGTCATTGGAAAGGCTTAATAGTAAAAGGTATAACCTGTTTTTCTGAAGCATATATTGTTACAGGTGATGCCGAATATGCAAGAAGGGCCGGGATTCTGCTTGACCGTGTTGCCGACCTGTATCCCTCACATGATTTCGGAAAGCAGGGTCTTGTCTACGAGAATTCCGGGCTTGCAGGTTATGTATCAACATGGCATGACGCCTGCCAGGAGACAAGGGAGATGGCAATTGCTTTTGATATGATAAGGGATGAAATTTCGGCTGATAACAAACTTGCTGAATTTCTTTCAGATAAACAGAAAAAGTACAATCTTCCTGAACCCAAATCAACTCCCGCAGATCTTATCAGAAATATAGAAAACGGAATAATACTCGATCCTCAGAAGAACAGGGGAAGGATCTACAGCAACTACCCGCAGACCGACATGACACTGGCGATCCTGAAAAAAATTGAGAATACAAAGGCTTCAAATGACAGTGTTACGATAATAATTGATTCTCTTATAAGGAGGGCAACTTCCATCGACGGTCTGACAGGCGAAAAGGGACTAACCGGCTATTCAGCCTACGGCTCTGCCAAAACGGCTGAATTCCTCTCCCTGTTCAGCCGGTGCGACAAACAGTTTCTTCCGTCACTTATTGCCAGGCATCCGGGAGTTATTGACATGTACAGGTTCTATATCGATACCTGGTGCGGTATGAAATACTATCCGAATATCGGCGATTGTGGCTCAATTGCACAGCCTGACACTGTCTATGCAGGAGTAAATATCTCAAAAGAACCCGGACTTAAACCTTCAGTCTACAGTTTCCTGTGGCAACTGTACAAAATAAGCGGAGATCCTGATTTTGTTAAGGTAATCTATAATTTAAACGGCAATGCAACAGCCGGTCTGCCTTATGATATTTTTATATCAGCACCTGAAAAAATAAGGAAGGAGACTGATAAAATCATCAGAAAATACGGTGAGAAAATAGTTTCAGGAAGTGTGAATAAGGAAAAATGGCATCTTGCACTTCTTAAAAACGGATCAGGCAACAATGAAAGAGCCTTCTGGCTCGATTATGATGCCGGAGGTTATCACTCACATGCCGATGGCCTGAACATAGGATTATTTGCTTACGGACTCGACCTCCTGCCTGACTTTGGATACCCGCCTGTTCAGTTTGGCGGCTGGGAATCGGAAAAAGCAAAATGGTATACACTTACAGCAGCACATAATACTGTTGTTGTCAATGGAAAGGACCAGCAGAACAAGGCAGGCAAATACCAGGAAACAAGCGGATTCATGGGAGAACCGGCAGGCAGTACAACATTGTGGGCTGATGGAAAAATCCTGCAGGCAGTCTCAGCCAGCATACCGGGAGCATATAACATTGCTGATTACAGAAGAACAGATGCTGTTGTAAGTGCCGGTAACAATTTCTATATACTTGACATATTCAATGTAAGAGGGGGAAAAAACCATGCAAGGATGACATATACCCTTCCCGGAGATCTTAAAATGACAGGAGTAAATCCTAATAAAAGTGCCGGATATGGTAACGGAGCCCTTCTCAGAAATTTCATGACTGACAGCCTGGCAGCCCCGGGATGGACAGCCGACTGGACTATTAAGTATAAAACAGGACTGAGCAGAGAAAACGGCCCAGTTCATCTGAGGCTCACTGACCTGACTGAAAATGCTTCTGTTTCATCAGCTGAAGCATGGATCACAGAGGGAATAAGGTCTGCAACTGGGGAATGGATTCCTTCCCTGCTTGTACAAAGAACAGGAAGCGATTCCCTGCTTTCGAGTGTATTCGTTTCAATAATTGAACCTTACATTTCCCGGCCATTTATTAATAATATCCGAAGAATTAATACTGATAATGAAGCAATTGCAATTGAACTCACTTTTACAGACGGGAACAGGGATCTTATAATCTGCAATGAGAAAAATGTCGGCGGGACTACAATTGAAAGCCAAGGCAAAAGACAGTTAAGTTTCACCGGACAAATGGCGCTTACCAGATGGAGCAGCACGGGCGAACTGAAAAACATTTCAATTGCCGGAAACGGTACTCTTGAAGCAGATGGTTACAAAGCAGAATTTATACCCGGAGGCGGAGTAACCGAGCTGGTAATTGAAAAGAGTAAAGTCTGTATTGAAACAGGCAGCATTCAATTTGTGAAAACACTGACATACAAGGGCAAACATCTTACAGTTTCCAGTTGTGCCCGGAAAAACAAGTAACAAGTGTAAAAGTTAATATCTTTAAGTGCATAAACTACCTCTACTCTTCCGATAGCTATCGGGAGAGGGGGTGAGGCCAAAAAACCTGAATATGAAAAAGTTCTCCATCCTCCTGTCAGCAATATTAATCATTATCAGCTCCTGCTCCCGGACCGATGTTTCACAGTACGTTGATCCCAATATCGGAAGTGTTGCACCTCTGCTGACAACAAAGGTTCCGACAGTTCACCGGCCTCACAGCATGGTGCGTATTTTCCCCGTTACAAAACCGGGCCTTAATGACAGGTACCTTAGTGACCGTATTTATGGTTTTGCTGTCAACATGCCTGCCTACCGCATGGGACATCTGACTGAACTGATGCCGACAAGAGGAGCAGTAAACATTAACAGGAATGAGTATGCTTCTCTATATGATCATGCACATGAAGAGGTGCATCCCTGGTACCATAAGGTTGAGCTTGAAGATTACAACATTACCGCCGACTGGACAACAACAGAGAGGGCAGCAGTTTACAGGTTTAATTTCAACTCAGCTGATTCGTCAAATATCATATTCAGATCCTCAGGAAATTCAGAATTCCGGATCAGGAACAATATGGTCGTTACAGGATGGGAGGAGTTTGAGAATACCAAACAGTTTTTTTATGCTGAGTTAAGCGTTCCCGCAGGTAGCTATGGGTCTTTCAGACAGGGCCTTATAAAGGAAGATTCCGTTTCCTCAGGAAGGAACAGTGGAATCTTTGTTACTCTCATGCCGGGAAATGAAATTGCGGAAGTAAGAATAGGCATTTCGTATATAGATGAAAATCAGGCTGCTGCAAATCTCAGGAAAGAGACAGAGGGAAAAAGCTTTGAATCAATTAAAACCGAGAGCCATAAAATATGGAAGGAATCACTTGGCAGGATCGAAGTTGAAGGTGGCACTGAGCGACAGAGAAGGATATTCTACACCTCACTTTACAGGTCGTATGAAAGAATGGTTAATATTTCAGAGGATGGAAGGTACTATAGCGGTTATGACAAGAAAGTTCATACCGATGATCCAAGGCCATTCTATGTTGACGACTGGCTCTGGGACACCTACAGATCACTCCACCCCCTTATGCTTATTCTTGATCCGGCACAGCAGGCAGATATGGTGGAATCATATATAAGGATGTATGAACAGAGCGGCTGGATGCCCGGATTTCCCCAGGTCTATGGTGATTTCCCTGCGATGATAGGTTTTCATACAGCTCCGCTGATATGGGATACCTGGCAAAAAGGCATAAAAAACATCTCTATAGAAAAAGCTTATGAAGGTCTGAAGAAGAATGCAATGCAGGGAACAATGCTTCCCTGGAGAATGGGTCCGATGTGCGAACTCGACAGCCTTTATCATGTAAATGGCTGGTATCCTGCACTTCCTGAGGATAGTACTGAAACAGTTCCTATGGTTCACAACTTTGAAAAACGGCAGGCAGTGGCTGTTACCCTCGAGCACAGCTTTGATGACTGGTGCCTGGCACAACTGGCCAAGGATCTTGGTAAAGAATCTGATTACAATCTCTTTACAAGACGTTCAAAGAATTACATGAATGTATTCAATCCTACTACCGGATTCATGGCGCCAAGAATGGCTGACGGAAAATGGATTGAACCCTTTGATCCACAGCTTTCAGGAGGAGTGGGAGCACGTTCTTTCTTTGCCGAAAACAATGCCTGGACATGGAACTTCAGTGTGCAGCAGGATATTCCTCACCTTATTGAAATACTGGGAGGTAATGAAGCTTTTATCAGGCGTCTGGACCAGCTTTTCAATGAACCGACAAGAATTTCAAAATGGCAGTTCATGGGACAATTCCCTGATGCAACAGGGCTTAACGGGATGTTCGTGGCAGGCAATGAACCTTCATTCCATATACCTTATTTATATAACTATGCCGGTCAGCCGTGGAAAACTCAGCGCAGGATAAGAGAACTGATGGATATGTGGTTCGACGACAGGCCGCTTGGTATTCCGGGCGATGAGGACGGAGGCGGACTTTGTTCCTGGTATGTGTTCTCTGCAATGGGTTTCTTCCCGGTAACTCCCGGTAGTGGTGAATATGCAATAGGAAGTCCGTTCTTTGAAACAGTAAAGATCTCACTGCCGGACGGAAAAGCTTTTAAAGTCATTGCAAAAGGATGCCGGGGGAAGAACAAATATATCCAGTCAGCATCTCTTAACAGGGAAGAGCTGAACAGGCCGTTCATAAGCCATTCAGATATAATGAAGGGAGGTACACTTACCCTGGTGATGGGTGACAGGCCAAATAAAAACTGGGGAGTGAAGTAGAAAAATCATTAACCACAAAGAACACAGAGTCCCGATAGTTATCGGGATCACAAAGGGCACAGAGAATTTCAGATATTAAACTCAGTGTCCTTTGTGTTTATTCTTTGTGCGCTCTGTGGTTAAAAAATTAATTATCAAAACTTACTTCTTTGCCGGTAAGTTTTATTCTGCCTGTAATAACCTGGGTGAACTGAGGATCGAGATAACCTTTAAAACCAGGCTGTTTACCTCCCACAGATATTGTGAAGTATCCTGGTTCAGTAACTCTTTTATCCTTATTATTTATTATCGAGAACTGCCTTGGTTCCAGAGTAAAGTCAACAGCTTTGCTTTCCCCCGGCTTCAGGCTGATCCTCTGAAAACCCTCCAGCTGCCTTATTGGCCTGGGAGTTGAAGCTTTCTCATCAGCAAGGTAAAGCTGAACCACCTCCTCTCCTTCCCTTGTTCCGGTATTCTTAACTGTCACACTGACCTTCACTTTTTCACCAGCAACAGCAGTCTGAGGCAAAACCAGACCTGAATACGAAAAAGTGGTATAGCTCAGACCGTAACCAAAAGGATACAAAGGTTCCTGGGTAAAGTATCTGTAAGTCTTGCCGGTCATATTATAATTATCAAAAGCAGGGATCTGTTCAACTGATTTATAATAAGTTACAGGCAACCTGCCGGCTGGATTGTAATCCCCGAACAGCACATCAGCCACCGCATTTCCACCCTGCTGACCACCATAACCGGCAAGAATAACTGCAGCAGCCTTTTCCTGAGCTTTTGTTATAGCTATAGCACCTCCACTTGCCATCACAACAATAACAGGCTTGCCTGTGGCAGTTACAGCATCAAGAAGTTTTTCCTGTGCAGCAGGCAGGTTCAGGTTTGTACGGTCACCGCCGCTGAATCCGTCTATCTTTATAGGCATTTCTTCACCTTCGAGTCTCTGGGAAAGTCCAAGGACAAGCACAACAGCGTCAGCCTCTTTTGCAGCCTTAACTGCTTCTTCAGTAATATTAGTCCTGGGTCGGGCCCAGAGAAGTTTCATATCGGCATCTCCGGCAAAGTTCCTGTAGAATACCTCTAACTTATATTTCTTACCCTCTGTCATATCAACAGCAAACTCGGTATGAAATGCATGATGCTCGCCACGGTATTTTATTATCGTTTTCCCATCAAGTGCGATCTCATAACCCGATGATCCCCAAGCACCAAGGAAGAACTTGCCTGTCTCCGGAGCTGTCAGCCAGGTAGTCCATTTTACACCGAAATCATCATCAGGCAGGTCTGCCCGCGGAGCAAGGTTTTCCCAGTAGAAATTAATATTGTCATCGATCCTTGTAAAAACAGGTTCCCCCTTCATCTCCCTGTTATTGAAGTACTCACCCATGGCACCCTGCTTTCCATCCTCAGTCTGAAGATATCTTGACGGAATAATTGTCATGTTATGTATTCCGTCAGCAAGATCGGAACCCTCGGCATATATCACCTTAGTATCCGGCAGTACTTTTGTTTTAACACCTCTCAGTACGGTTACCGGGTCTTTTGGTATCCCGTTATAATTGCCGATGAGAGATTCAAAATTGTCAGCATTCGGGCCTATCACGGCAATTGTTTTTATGCTTTTTTCAAGTGGCA
Organism: uncultured Rikenellaceae bacterium; assembly: GCA_964516485.1. Lineage (GTDB taxonomy): Bacteria > Bacteroidota > Bacteroidia > Bacteroidales > VadinHA17 > LD21. The sequence continues at coordinate 5,137 of CAZEYY010000037.1, read as the reverse complement.
GAGTATTGTTTTCATTTTTCAGAAGTACAAGAGATTTCTGTGCAGCTGTTCTTGCAAGTCCGTTGTTAAAATCGGAGCAGTTGACAAAATAAGGGATGGATGCATAAGGCACAATATTGTCAGGATCGAACATACCGAGCCTGAACCTGGCCTCGAATACCCTTTTCACTGCCACATCAATATCTGCTTCAGTTAGCAGACCTCTGTTTATTGCGGCCATAAGCTGCTTATAATCAACACCGCATTCAAGATCTGTTCCTGCCTTTACTGCGAGTGCAGCCGCTTCAGCAGCATCTTTTGTATATTTCTGGAATTGCCAGAAATCTGACACAGCCCAGCAGTCAGAGACAATATAACCCTTGAATCCCCATTCATTCCGGAGAATCCTGTAAAGGATCGGATTGGCAGTACATGGCATGCCCTTGTACTGGTTATAAGCACCCATTACAGAGTATACTCCGCCATCAACTACAAGAGTCCGGAATGCCTCAAGATAGGTCTCCCTCAGATCAACATCGTTTACCTGTGCATTGAATGAGTGTCGTGTTGATTCAGGGCCTGAGTGAATGGCATAATGCTTGGCAGTTGCAACAGTTTTAAGATATTTCGGATCATCGCCCTGCATACCTTTTACAAACTGCATACCCATCCGGCCAGTGAGATAAGGGTCCTCACCATAAGTCTCATGTCCCCTTCCCCAGCGCGGATCGCGGAAGATGTTTATGTTAGGCGACCAGAATGTAAGTCCCTGGTAGATACCCCTGTGGCCCCTTCTCTGGAATTCGTGATACTTGGCCCTTGCCTCATCGGAAATGGCACTGGCAACATTAAACATCAGGCCCTCATCCCAGGAATTAGCTATTGTTATCGACTGAGGAAAGACAGTTGCGTTTCCGGCCCTGGCTACCCCATGAAGAGCCTCATTCCACCAGTTATATTCCGGAACTCCAAGTCTTGGTATTGCAGGTGCAGTATACAACAGCTGGTCAGCTTTTTCCTGGAGCGTCATACGTGAAACAAGGTCATTAACCCTTTGATCGAGTGGAAGTGATGGATTCTGAAAAGGGAATCCCGATGAAGGATTCTGGGCGATCAGCAAAGAGCTGAATCCCAGAATCAATGAAGCCAAAATGCATTTTTTCATTGTTATTTAATTAACAGTACTTTTTATGTATTCAATAATTGGTGAAATCTTAGTGCCTCCGTGCCCTGGTGGCACATGTTTTTTTGCCACAAAGCCACGAAGACTCAAAGATACACTAAGGATCAAAACAAAAACTCTTTACCTCCTCAACCATTATCTCATAATTCTTAAGAGTCTGAGCAGAGATAGTTCTGCCGTAAGGTGAAGCTGTGGGCATAAGAACAAATCCCCTGCCCTCCCCGTGTGTTCCGTCATTAAGTGACCTTTTAACCAGCTCCCTGAATCTTTCTGCAGGCTGATTTTCGATATCAGCTATCTCTATATTCCCGAAGAGAACGAGATCCTTCCCATATTTCTCACGTATTTTCCAAAGATCAGCATTGCCGTGAGGAAAAGGTTCAAGGGGATCTGTGGCATCTCCTCCCATCTTTACTATGTATTCAATTATATCCTTAACCCTGCCGTGTGAATGTATCCTTACATATCCTCCATGCTCCTTTATCATCTTCACCATCGGACCGGAGTACCTTACAACATACTCCTCAAAAAAAGTCAAAGGCAAAAATGGTTCAGTTGCATATTCCGGTCCGTAAATCCTCCAGAATCTGCCGGGGAATCCTGCAGAGGCGGCTTTGGTTCGTTTATAAATATACCTTGCATGCTTTTCAAGCAACTTATGACAAAGCTCCTGCTCGGTAAAGGCAAAAATTGTGAAATCTTCCATATTGAACAGGGCTGCCACAGCACATATAGGATCTTCAGTATCGACCATCACTATTCCGCTGTCTCCCAGACTCTTCTCCTGTTTCTCCATCGAGCTGATGTCTATCTTCTCTTCAAAGATCTCATCGGGAAGCTGCAGGAAGAGCTTTACATCATTTATATCCTTCAAAAGATGTTCAATTGTCCAGACTGTATCCAGCTCCTTATCACGGCGGGTGGTGCTGGTTAGCTGCCTGCCATTTATAGTGTAGGTTATGCGGGTATATTTACTGTTATTCTCTTCCCAGGTCTTTTCTTTCACAAACTGATCACGTATGCCTGTATGATCGCTGCCATCCCAGGCAAGGTGTGACTGCGCACGGACAGGGCTTACCATCCTTATTATATCAGTCTCATTTTCAGCCATATCAAGCAAGGGCTTCCATGAAGGGGAATTATATATATTGTACTCATCGGGATCATCAGGATTTATTACAAAACCACCTATTTCATGGAAACTCACGGCCGGCCTGTCAACCTTCTCCCCTTTTATTGTTGCCCATAATCGCTCACGTCTTGTCATACCTGGTAAGTGTTTTAATCTAGTCAGATTTTTTCAGGCACACCAATTTTCAATGCTGCCTTAAGGTCATTAAGATATCTTTCAAATAATTCACGGGGACTGACATCATGCCTGATGCATAGGGCTGACGCTATACCAACAACCTCTCCATAAGTCCCGGTATACCTCTGCACCCTTGTGGCAGCATGTGCAACATGTGTTGTGCTGATATGCCTTCCTGCCATAAAAAGATTGGATATATTCCTGGAATACAAGCATCTGTATGGCACATGAAAGAGAGGAGATGTCTCTTTTCCCTGGTGCAATGCAATTGCCCTGAATTCCTCTCCGGGGAAATATTTTGAATTTTCCGGATCAGCTATATGGATATCAACACCCCAGTCAATTGCAACACAACCATCGGGATATTCTACCTGATTATCAAGATCATGCTGGGTAATTATCAGATCGCCCATAAGCCTTCTTGATTCTCTTTTCCCAATAATATAACCCAGTTCCTCCAGCCTGTAACCTGCATATTCTGCTTTCCTCAGGCTTTTATTCTTCTGGAAATCCCAGTTCCCGAATATGGCTCTGAGCTGGTTGTCCCTAATCTCCTCCATATCTGTTATCATGTTCTTTGAAAAACCGCTTTCCCAGTTCCAGGAGCTCTGAAGGGCATGCTGGCAGTTTTCTTCCGAAAACTGAATAGCCCACGGACAGTCGGGAAATGAAACAGACTCCCCGGTCTCTTTGCTCCACCAGAAAAGACTGGCTCCAAGTACCTGTATTGTATCGCTGACAGGTGCCTTTGATTCACCAGTCTGCGAACGCAGTTCACTACCCTCCCTGAAATCTGCTCCTGCAAGATAACCCAGGTTAGCATCACCGGTACAGTCAGCAAAAAGCGAGCCCTCAAACCTGAGCTCAGAACCGTTCTCAATATTTACTGCTGTAACTGACTCAATCCTCCCATCAATTGTTATTGCCTTAACAATGTGATAATTAAGGTATAATGATATATTTTCTTCTGATCGTACAAGTTCCTCTTTAGCTCTGTCACCAAAGGAGTTACCTTCTTTATAGTTTTCTGCCCTTTCAATGCCCATTGCATTAACGATACTCCCCAGTTCAGGATATTTTCCCCTCTGTGTCTTTCCGCTCCGCCATACCCTTATCTCAGAGCTGTTGTTACCACCAAGTACAGGTCTGTTCTGTATCAGTGCTACTTTTAGCCCAAGCCTTGCAGCAGATACTGCTGCTGAGATACCTGCTATCCCTCCGCCTGCAACGACAAGGTCATATTTTCCGGCCAGAGGAGCTTCCTGAGGCAAGCCGAGCCATTCCCTGCGCAGGCTATCCTGAACAGGCAGGGAATCGGGAGGGGTAAAATTTTTATCAGAAGTAAGTAGAAGTGCATCAATCCGTCCGTTAAAACCAGTGAGATCTTTCAGGACAATACTATTGGTTCCCTGCCTGAGTTTTATTTTGCCGCCGTTTTCCCAGTGCCAGCTTCCTGAACCATCACCAAAAGTGTGTTCAATTTCAATATTGTTTATCAGCACCCTGAATATGCCAGGTGTTTGTAAATCAGTAAACGGGGCAGTCCAGTTTTTTGTCCTCACCCATAATTGATAAATACCTGATTCAGGCACAACAAGGTCAGTCGAAGCATCGGCTACAGGTTTTCCCATGCCATGAGCCATCAGGTAGGGAGAACCCATGACATCCATGAACTGCTGGTCAGTAACCCAGCCTCCCTTGTCCTTAAAGGATTCCGCCTCAATGAAAACAGTTGTTGATTTACCTGAACAGGAATGTAACAACAACAACAGCACAACAAATTGAATACACCTCATTATCAGGTCTTTTTGCAATTAAGAACCATCATCTTCAGTTTCTTATCTCTCTGACCTTATAAATTTTCATATCCGGGATAGTCACAATTTTATCAGGATTCCTGAAATAAATATTATTTGTCCACCAGCTTTCCTCTGCTTTGGTATAGATAAGTCCTCCTGTCTGCTCATTATAGTTTACTGACTTCACATCACCAGTTCCCTCAAGCATTCCGAAGGGTAAGAAATTTTCTTTTTCTGTATCGAAGGTCCATACATTATGATGCGTTGTGACAAGAAGTGTATTATCATTTACAAAAGAAAGATCATGACCGCTTTCATCGGGAAGTTTCCATGTTTGCTCGAGATTAAGCGCGGGTTTATCTGATTCCCAGTCACTGAGAGAATAAGACCTGAGTTCATCGAAACCGAGGGCAAACAGCCTGTTCAGCTTTTCAATCCAAACAACACCGTGGCCGGAATAAAGGCTGTCGCTGAAAACCGGTCGTTCAGGTTCATTAATATTGTAAAGTTCAATACTGTTGCCTCCTTCTGCAGTTGACAGAGCCACAACAATCCTGTTACCTGGAAGTATTTCTGCTGAATGAGCCATCGGAACACGTGCATAAAATAAGGTCTTTTTGCTTGCCCTGTCTACCAGTACTGCACCACCTCCTGATGAAGTAATTAGTATCTTACTGTTACCATCAACCGGCTTGCACTCATCTGTGGGTATCATAAGCTTCTGATAATCAGCCGGAAGATCTGAGACCTCTGATACTTTCCAATTCCAGTTGACTTTAATATCAGTATTGTCAGAGGCCTTAGTGTCGATAATAAGCACTTTGTCATCACCACATACAACAGTTTCATGAGTTGCCGGCGTACATC
>CAZEYY010000036.1:16636-30555 GCA_964516485.1 uncultured Rikenellaceae bacterium | reverse complement strand
TGTATAAAACAGAATACGTTCTGTAGTAGTGGTCTTACCGGCATCAATGTGGGCCATGATTCCGATGTTCCTGGTATATTTAAGGTTCTTGTCCATTCTTACTCCTGTGCTTTCCTTTTAAATCAGAACCTGAAATGAGCAAAGGCCTTGTTGGCTTCAGCCATTCTGTGGGTATCTTCTTTTTTCTTATAAGCACCACCTTCAAGTTTGTAGGCTGCCATTAACTCTGCTGCAAGTTTCTCGGCCATTGAATTTCCGGTTCTCTTTCTTGCAAAGAGTATCATGTTTTTCATGCTGATTGCAACTTTTCTGTCAGGACGGATTTCCATAGGAACCTGGAAAGTGGCACCACCAACCCTGCGGGCTTTAACTTCAACCTGCGGGGTTACATTATCAAGTGCCTGCTTGAATATCTCAAGGGGTGTCTTTCCTTCATTTTTGAATTTGTCACCAACGATATCAAGTGATTCATATAAAATCTTGAAAGCCAGATTCTTCTTACCGCTAAACATAAGATTGTTCACAAACCTTGTCACATAAGGATCTTTGTATTTCGGATCCGGTAACAGAATCCTCTTCTTTGGTTTTGCTTTTCTCATTATCTTATATCTTTAACTGTTACTTCTTAGGCCTTTTTGCACCATATTTTGATCTTCTCTGAGTACGACCATCAACACCGGATGTGTCGAGCGCACCGCGAACAAGGTGATATCTTACTCCGGGGAGGTCTTTTACCCTGCCACCCCTGATAAGAACTATTGAGTGTTCCTGCAGGTTATGGCCTTCACCCGGGATGTAAGCGTTTACTTCCTTCTGGTTTGTCAGCCTTACCCTGGCAACCTTTCTCATAGCTGAGTTAGGTTTCTTTGGGGTTGTTGTGTAAACACGCACACACACGCCCCTTCTCTGTGGACATGAATCCAGAGCAGGCGCTTTACTTTTATCGATCAGTTTTTTCCTGCCTTTTCTTACTAACTGCTGAATTGTCGGCATAATTCCAATTATTTTAGCATTAAATTTTACTCAAAAAAATGGTTTGCAAAGGTATTATAATTATTTTTTAATTCAAAATCAATAACATAATTTTTTTCAAACAAATCAAAACATCCACTATTCCGGCCTTATTACATGCGTTATAGAGGCCTTTTTATGTTTTTCAAAAAAATATCTTACTTATTACTGCAAGTTATTAACAGGTTTTGCTTCCCGACCTTTCCTTAAGAAATGCGTTTTGTAAACTTACGTTGGAGGAAAAACCGGTACTCCTGTATTTCAAAAAACTGGTGCAAAGAAAATAAAAATTTTCGAATTATGTACTCTTTCTGCTTCTGTTTTAAAAAATTATTATTTTTGTCACCTTACATTTTTAATATAATATAATTGTATAAACATAAATAACCGGTAAAACATGAAAACATTCCAGGTCGACCAGATTAAAAACATTGCCCTTCTTGGCAATTCGGGGTCAGGGAAGACATCCCTTGCCGAAGCAATGCTTTTTAATGGTGGCGTTATTGAGAGAAGAGGAACTGTTGAAGGAAGAAACACAGTTTCAGACTACCGCCCGATTGAACATGAAAATGGCAATTCAATCTATTCAACTGTCCTCTACACCGAGTTTCAGAATAAAAAAATAAATATCCTGGATACACCGGGTCTTGACGATTTCAGCGGGGGAGTTATATCCTCTCTTTTTGCCGCTGACTCTGCCGTTATGACAATAAATGTTCAGAATGGCGTTGAAGTCGGAACTGAAATTCACTTCCGTCATGCTGAAAAACTTAATAAGCCTCTTATCCTTGTAGTGAACGGCCTTGATCATGAAAAGTCGCATTTTGAGAAAGCGCTGGAAATGATGAAGGAAAGACTCAGCACCGATGTAGTGCTTATCCAGTATCCCGTTAACGAAGGAACAGGATTCAACTCGGTAATTGATGTTCTTAAAATGAAAATGCTCCGTTATGCAAAAGACGGAGGAAAAGCTGAAGTGCTTGACATCCCTGCCGACCAGGCTGACAAAGCAGCTGAACTGCACAGTGCACTTGTTGAAAAAGCAGCTGAGAGCGATGAAGCTCTCATGGAAATCTTCTTTGCAAATGACACACTTTCAGAAGATGAAATAAAAAAAGGTATCTCCAAAGGAATTGTTAAAAGAGGCCTTTTCCCTGTTCTTTGCTGTTCGGCAAAAAACAATACCGGTGTTGACCGTGTAATGGAATTCATTATTAATGAGTCCCCTTCAATTACCGACATGCCTTTGGTAAAAAACAGCAAGGGTGAGGAAATAAAGCCAAATCCTGCCGGCCCGGCTTCTGTTTATGTGTTTAAATCAGCTATTGAGGAACATATCGGTGAAATAAACTATTTCAGGGTGTTCTCAGGTAAAATTACTGAAAACCTCGATGTCGTTAACGCTAACAACGGCAGCAAGGAAAGACTGTCGCAGCTATATGTGAGCGCCGGTAAAAACAGGACAAAGGTACCGGAACTTTATACCGGCGACATAGGAGCCTTTGTTAAACTGAAAAACACAAAAATGGGACACACCCTCAGCGTTCCCGGCAATGACTGGAAAATTGAAGGTGTTGTATTCCCCGAACCAAAATACCGCACAGCAATAAAGGCACAGAGTGAAAGCGATGATGAGAAACTCGGTGAAGCTCTTAACAAAATACATCTTGAAGATCCGACTATAACAATTGAGTATTCAAAGGAACTCAAACAGATTATCGTCCACGGACAGGGTGAATACCATCTCAATATCATGAAATGGCATCTTGACAATATATATAAGATCCCTACAAGTTTCTTCCCGCCCAAAATTCCATATCGCGAGACAATTACAAAGATCGCACAGGCTGACTACCGTCACAAGAAGCAATCGGGTGGTGCAGGTCAGTTTGGTGAGGTTCATCTCGTGATTGAGCCTTACGAAGAAGGATCGAAGGAACTCTCAATGATCAAGATCGGTGGTAAGGAACAGAAGATATCTGTCCGCGACAAGGAGGAAATTCCTCTCTCATGGGGTGGAAAGCTTATCTACTGCAACTGTATTGTCGGTGGTTCAATTGATGCACGGTTCATGCCTGCAATCCTTAAAGGAATAATGGAGAAAATGGAAATCGGACCGCTTACCGGTTCCTATGCCCGTGATATAAGGGTTTACGTTTATGACGGCAAGATGCACCCGGTTGACTCAAACGAAATTTCATTCCGTCTGGCAGGAAGAAACGCTTTCAGTACCGCATTCAAGAATGCCGGTCCAAAGATCCTTGAACCTGTGTATGATGTTGAAATTTCAGTTCCTTCCGACCGTATGGGCGATGTGATAAGCGACCTGCAGGGAAGAAGGGGTATGGTTCTTGGAATGGCAAGTGAAAAAAGGTTTGAGGTTATTAAAGCCAAGGTTCCGCTTGCAGAAATGAACAAGTACTCTACAGCTCTCAGCTCAATAACCGGTGGACGTGCAATGTATACAATGAAGTTCGCCGAGTATGCACAGGTTCCCGGAGATGTTCAGGATTCTGTTATCAAGGCTTACGCTGAGGAGGAAGAAGAAGAATAACCCCTACCCCCCCTAAAGGGGGCTTTAGGATTTACATAAAAAACAAGGGGCTTTCAACGGCCCCTTTTCTTATTCCTCCACTCCCGACTGCAGCCTGAAAAGCATTTCCTTCAAAGCTGACTCATCGGTAAATAAGGCATCATCATACAATACCTTTACAGTATGCTTCCCCACATAGGTTGATACGCCATAAAAGCCTTCAATTCCCTTCAGCCTGTCAGAATACATTACGGAAGTGCCGTAACATTTTACATTATTCAGTCCTTCCACTTCAATTGTTTTTGCCTGTGAAAGCTGTTCTTCAGTGCCCCACTTAACATTAATTGTGGGCAGTTCAAAAACTGATCCCAGGATAAGTCCGGCAATAATCATTGCAGCCAGAAGAGCTCCCGGCAGCCACCTGCTATTCCTCCTGTTTATCTGAAGAGTGTCCTTCTCAGGACAGGCATGAAGGCAGTCGCCGCACAAATTGCAGTCGATATGCCTGACTTCTTTCATCTCAGCCACACTTATTTCCTGCGGACAGTTTGAGGAGCACAGGTTGCAGGAGGTGCACGTATCTTCATTCCTTGTTATACGAACAGGGGAAGGAGTAACTCTGTTCATCGTGAGTATCTCAAGAACATAACCTGAAACTGCATAAGCCAGCAGAGGATAAACAAGCGGTATTTTCAGTCCTGCAGAATTAAGTGCGACATAAATAACAGAAAGGCCTGCAAACCACCAGAAGTAGCGGAAGATATTTGTAAGAGCCCCGAAAGGACAAAGATACCGGCACCAGAAAAATCTGAATATCAGTGAACCTGCAAGCAGTATTACAATTGCTATAAGTGCATAAGAAACAACCACATCTGATCCGAAGCCTGTCATAGCAGCATAGTATGGATCAAACTTCCTGCAAAATAGTTCGCTTGATGTAAGGGTAAAATAAAGGGTGGCAAAGAGCAGCATGTATTTTACAGCCCTGAGCGGACCATCAACAGATTCATTAATTTTAAACCGTATCTTAAGTTTATCAGCGATCTTTCCCGTCAATTCACTTATAGTGCCCAAAGGACATATATAAGCACAGAACAACTTGCTGAACAACGCAGCGGTAAGCAGTAGCATAAGCCCCATCATTATCTGCATTGTTGTCATTGAACATGAAAGTGAACCAAGATTAAGAAAACTGCCAAGCGCCTGCAAACCGCCAAAGGGACAATATGCTTCAAAATCAGGAGTATATGACTTGTCGATCCAGAACCGGATAAGCATGAAAAATAATAAGGCAAATACAACAGACTGATAAGCCAGCTTTATAAGGTTCCCTTTGTACTTAATCTTCATTATAATGCTGTTAATAATTTAACAATCGGCATAAAGATAAAAAAAGGCTGTGATAATTTATTTTATCACAGCCCGGGCTTGTATTATTTATTGAATTTCTCCTGCTGAGCGCCTTGCTAAAAGCAGAACAGGAGAACTGGTCCCTGTCAGACAGTTTTCAGGATATCCCAGACGAATGCTCTTATTCCCACTTCTTCATTAATAGCATCTATCTTCTGCACGTTTTGAAGTAGCTTATCAACAAGCTCATCTTCAACAATTGTAAGCACGCTCTTGTTTATTTCAGGCCATGCGTGGGTACCAAGGTGAGGTACACCTGTCTTTGTTCCGCTGCCTTTTACATTTTCCCAGAGAGAATATCCCTTTATCGCGAGCTTGTCAAGCAGGTATTCCACCTTTTCGGAATGAGCCTGATTGAATATTATCATAACTGCTTTCATATCATTAATCTTTTAAAGAGTTATACTATTTATTATCTCCGTTCTCCACCGAGAATTCCATTTCGGAATAGAGGGCAATATTCTTGTTTCTTTCACCATGCTTTGCAAAAATTGCATAAACAACAGGTACTATAACAAGAGTAACCACAGTAGAGAAAACAAGTCCTCCGATAACCGCTATACCCATAGGGCTCCAGAGTTCAGAACCGGCACCCTTGCTCATTGCCAGAGGCAACATGCCCAGGATGGTTGTGGCTGAAGTCATGATAACAGGCCTGAGCCTTGAGCGGCCTGCCAGGGCAATTGCGTCATAAAGCTCATGACCTCTTTCCCTCATAAGGTTTATGAAGTCAACAAGTACAATTGCGTTCTTAACAACAATACCTATAAGCATAACCCCTCCTATCGCCGAGATCACACTGAGCGTAGTATTAGTCAGGAAAAGTGCGATCGCAACTCCCGAAAATGCGAAGGGTATTGAGAACATAATAATGAATGGCATTTTAAGTGATTCAAACTGGGAAGCCATTATGAGGTATACAAGGATCAGGCTTATCACAATAAGCATGGCGATATCCATGAATGATTCCATCTGTTCCTTAATGGCGCCGGAAATCTGTACCATAATGCCTGCGGGTTTTTCAGTTTCATCAATTGCTTTCTGTACGTCACGCTGGATGTCGGTAAGTGAACGTTTGTATGGCGTAAAGCTTACATTCACAATACGTTCCTTACGTTTATGACCTATGCTTGGCGGTGACCAGTACTCCTTGATCTGGGCTATTTCTGCAAGCCTTATTATCTGTCCCGACACATTGGGAATCCCAATATTCTCAATTTCGGTAATTGTGCTTCTGGACTCCTTATTCAGCCTTACAACAACATCATATTCATCACCGAACTGACGCAACTTGGTAGCAAGCATTCCATCAACCCTGTTCTTGACCGCACTCGCGGCAATAGCTGTATTAAGGCCGTTTGCAGCCATCTTGTCCTGATCGAATATTATCTGAAGCTCCGGCTTCGACTTGGCCCGGCTGATTGTAACATCCTTGGCGCCCTGCACTTTCTGTATCTTATTCTTCAGTTCTTCGGCTACCATATTGGTTGCAGAAATATCATAGCCATATATTTCAACGTCAACGGCACTACCACCGAAGCTTCCCATATTGTCGGAAGTTGATACGGTATAGTTTACTATTTCACTGAACTTTGCAAGGTCTTGTCTTATTTCTTCTGCCATCTCAAATGAAGAACGTTTACGCTCCTCAATGGGAACAAGGCTAAGGCTGTATTGTATAGTATGAGTGCCACCTGAAGAAAAGATTGAAGCAAATCCGCCCTGATCATCTGTTCCGGTTGATGTTGAAATTATCCTGATCTCAGGATATTTCTCCTGTAACAAGTTATCAATCCTGTCAGCCGTCTGAACAGTCTGATCTGTTCTTGTTCCGGTCTGAAGTTCAATTTTCATTGAAAGAGATGATTCGTCAGCCTGAGGGAAAAATTCAGTTTTAACTGCAGCAAACAATCCCATGGAAGCAACGAATACAATAAATGACAACAACGAAACAAATGTTTTATGATGAAGCGTCCACACTAGAGTCTTCTCATAAAAATGGTCAAACTTATCAAGGCCTTTTCTGATACTGCCGTCATAAGTCCAGAAAGGAGCATCAGGCTTAATCGGGTACCATTTCAAAAGCAGGGCACTGAGTGTCGGCGTAAGAGTGATAGCTGCAAAAACTGATGTGACAATTGTAATTGTAACAATCATTCCAAGCTGCTTGAACAAGACACCAGTAAGGCCTGTAACAAATGTCAGCGGGAAGAACACGGCCACAACAGTCAGGGTAGTCACAATAACGGCAAGCCAGACTTCATTTGTTGCATAAATTGAAGCTTCTCTTGGCCTGCTTCCCCTTTCAATATGCTTTGTAATATTCTCAAGTACCACAATGGCATCATCAACCACCATACCTATCGCTATAGAAAGTGAGGTAAGTGAGATGATGTTTATTGAGGCATCAGTGATAAATAAGTATATGAATGCTACTATAAGTGAAATTGGTATAGTCAGAATGATTATAAATGTTGCTCTCCACCTTCCCAGGAAAAACAGCACAACCAAAACAACAAAAATAGCTGCATACATCAGGGTTTCAGTAAGGTTGCTTATTGAATCCTTGATGAAAGTAGAACTGTCGAACAGTTTTTCTATTTTGATATCGGGTGGCAGGTCTTTTTCAAGTTCTGCCAGGTTCTTTTCTATTTCCTCAGTCACTTTTACGGTATTTCCGCCAGATTGTTTCTGAACAAAGAGACTCATACCCTTTACACCATTGATTTTTGTGTCGAGTTTAGATTCCCTGACTGTATCCCTGACAACTGCTATGTCCTTCAGATATATATTGTTGCCATTATAGCTGCTCACAACAAGGTTTTTGACCACATCGCTCTCGGGAAATTCACCCTGGATACGCAGAGGGTAATCGGTCTTGCCCATTTCAACATAGCCTGCAGGCAGGTTCATGTTTTCAGCCCTGAGCACATTGCCAATCTGTTCAATTGTCAGATTGTAGGCCTCCATTTTCTGGGGATCAACATCTATGTACACCTTCCTTCCGGGCACGCCGGCTAGGTTAACTGATCCGACACCTTCTATCCTGTTTAGTGGATTCACAACTTTTTCAGTCAGAATCTTTTCAAGCCCTGCATAGCTTTCCTTCGCTGTTACTGCATAAAAGATGATTGGCATGAAACTGGTGCTGAATTTTATAATTGTTGGCTTCTCACTGCCTTCAGGAAGGGTACGCTCAGTAAAGCTGAGCGCACTCCTGATATCATTCGAGGCCTCGTCGAGGTTCGTCCCGTATTCAAAATTCATGAAAACCACCGAGTTGGCATCACTTGATGTTGAAGTGATCTCTTTGAGGTTGCTAATCGAGTTGAGTGCATTCTCAAGCGGCTGGGTAACATTAGTCTCAATATCTGAGGCACTTGCACCCGGGTATGTTGTGTAAACGACGACAAAGGGTAACTCCATCTCCGGATACAGGTCGACCGGGAGCTGGGTAAGCGAATATAAGCCCATAACCATCAGACCGACAAAGATCAGGATTGTCGTTACTGGGCGTTTTACTGAGGTTGCGTAAATACTCATTTTAGTCTTCTTTATTATTTCGTAATGCTAGTTTTGTACTTCCACCTTATCACCGTTGATAAGTCTGGCCTGGCCTTCATATATAATCACATCACCTTCTTTGATATTTGATGATTGTATTTCAAGCTGATCGTCAAACCTCTTGCCCAGGATCACTTCGATCCTTTCAGCTTTGTTTTCCTTAGCCAGATATACATAGCGGATATTTGTTCCTTCCTGCAGCATAACAGTATTTGCAGGAACAACAAAGGTCTCCACTTCACCCAGGTTCATTGCCACCCTGACAAACATTCCGGGCTTGAGCAGGTCATTCCTGTTGGCAAGTTCAAGTTCAACACTGAAGGAACGTGTGACAGAATTTATTGTAGGAGACACACGGTATACTGCTGCAGTAAATTTTTCATCGGGATAAACATCGGCAACAACATCAGCTTTCATGCCTTTCCTTATAAGCGGATAGTACTGTTCCGAGATGTTTACATTGACTTTCAGCGGATTAACCTGCTGAACAGTAACAATAGCTGAACGACCTGACTGTGTTGTAGGTGTTCCGGAATACATCTCACCATCCTCAAAGTACTTGCCGGTAACGATGCCGTCGAAAGGAGCAGTCATGAGAGTATTCTGTTCCATGAATTCGACATTTGTTTTTGTTACATCGTATTGTGTTTTCAGCTGGTCGTACTGCTGCTGCTTTACACTTCCTGTTTTAAGCAGTGTATCGAGCCTTGAGAGGTCCTTTGACAGACTGCTGAGCTGGAGCTGAAGCTGGTAAAGCTGGGTTCTGTCCATAAGGAAGAGCTTTTCTCCCTTATTTATCCTGTCGCCCACTTCCACATATATTTTATCAACCCTGCCCGGTGTTGAAGGAGCCATGTTCACTTCTTCAAATGGAAGAATTGTTGCTGTATAATCTATTGTCCTTGAAATCTTTGATTTTGCAAGAGCCATAGTTTTAACCGGAATCACACCTCTTTCAGCTGATGCTTCGGTATTTTGTTCAACAGCTGTTGATTTATCACTTGTTGAAGAACATCCGGCGAGAATGAGTCCGCCTAAAAGTATAACCGGAATTGTTTTAAGGTATTTCATTATTTTAAATGTTAATTGTGTCATTTATTAAATATTATTCAAAAGTTTATCCAGTGCTATTTTTGTCTGTAGAAGGTTCATAAGTGCAGCCACGTAGTTGTTCTCAGCCTCAAGATAAAGTGAGTTTGCCTGAGTCAGTTCAAGGCTTGATGCCATACCCTGGCGGTACTTGTTTTCCATGCTTGTATAAACCCTCTTTGCAACATCGATATTATTTTTCTGGCTCTTGTATTGTTCGTTCGCATTTGCCAGGTTATACCTCAGCTGTTTTTCCTGAATAAGCAACTGTTCCATAACAAGTCCCTTTGTAGTCCTGGCTTTGTCAAGCTCAATCTGGGCCTTGCGTATCTTGCTGTATCTCTGACCGCTTGCAAAAATCGGAATTGAAAGTGAAAGACCTGTCATCGAATTGGGGAACCAGCTAAGATCAGAAACCTTGTCACCCATACCACTTGTGCCGTAGTTATAAAAACCTGCAAGGGTTGGAAGTACTGAAGCTTTTTCTCCCTTAAGTGCAAGGGAAGTTAGCTGTTCCTGTCCTTCAACTAGTCTGAAATTGACATTATTCCGTGGATCAAATCCCTGTGAAAGAAGTGCTTCAACATCAATTTCCTTTGTCATCGCTTCAAGATTTTCACTTAGAATGATCTTCGTATCGGGAGCGACACCAAGCTGAAACCTCATTAAATTATAGTTAAGCTCAATTGTCCTGAGCATAGAGCTCCTGGTATTTTCCACCATCGTAAGGTTCGAAACCATCTGGTCTACATCAGTCGATTCTGCCATACCGGCCGCAAACATTGAACGTGTTGATTTCAGCGTTTCGGTAAGGTTTGCAATGTTGCCTTCAAGTATTCTCAGCGATTCTTCTGAAACGAGTATTAGAAAATAGGCAGTGCTGACAGACTCCCTTGTGTCCTGTTCTGATTTGACAAGGTTTTCCTCACTGAGTTTTTTGGCAAGCCTGGTAGTTTCAATGCCAACATAAAGAGGGCCGTTAAAAAGCACAAGACTAGCCTCAACAGATCCGCTTGAGTTGAATTTTGATCCGAAGGTTACAGGGATTTTTGTTCCCGGCTGCCCGAAGAATTCTCCGGGGAGCAAGGTTGTCATAAGCTTAAGGTTGTCAACAAAAGTGCCGGATGCGCTTACCTGTGGAAGGGCATTTGAAATTGTCTCCCAGAGCGCAACCTTCGAGGCTGCAACATCCTGACGTGCATTAAGCACAGATTTATTGTTCATAAGAGCATAATCCTGAGCCTCCTTCAGCGACAGTCTTAGTTCACTGCTGCCCTGTGCCAGAATAGTAGTGCCTGTAAAGGAGAATATCAGTAATAAATTAATTAATCTTCTGTTTTTCATATACTTATTTGATTATCAATTGTTGATTTGCTTGTTTATTAATATTTAACATCATGCTTATTTATCTCTGAAAGACCTTCAGGAGTGGCAATCCCCCTCAGATAATTGATAAAAACATTCTTTATAACTTCTTTTCTTGTAAATTTCTCTAGAGGATACAGTTCGTCATCCATTGTCATTTTACCCATTGAATAAAGAGTCCTGTTTACAATTTCAGGATTAATGTTCTTTCTGAACAGCTTTTCCTTAATTCCCCTTTCAATAACGTCGACACTGTCATTAAAATCAGGCATAGGGCATTTATCTTTTTTCTTTATCAGCACCTCCATATGGTATTTCTTAAGGTCAGCCTGAAAAGCAGGGCTCATTGCCTGAAAATGTTCTCTCCCTAGATCGAGCATCTTAAATATTGAATCGATTGCATTATCTGATTCAATCATTATCCTGTGTATCATTTTCTTCTGCTTTTCAGCCATGTACATCAGTACGCCTTCAAGCAATTCATCTTTATCTGAAAATACCTCATAAAGCGTGCGTTTTGATATTCCCACGTTGCTGGCAAGTGCATCCATTGTAACGGATTTAATGCCATACATTTTAAAAAGCTGTGAAGCCCCTTCAATTATCCTGTCTCTTGCTTCCATAATTTAGAATTTTCAAAATCGTGACAAAAATCATAAAACTTTTTTGGTTTACAAAGTTTTTTTGGTTTTTCTGCGGATTTTTTCCGTGACCGGATGCTTTTTGCCGGTGAATGGGAAAAAGGAGGAAGGGAGAAATGGCGCAAAGGCTCAACGGCCCCTTGCGCCCTTGTGTCGTTGAGCCGATGTGCCGTTGTGCTTTTTGTTAATGACGCGAATTCTTCCTAACTTCGTATATATTCAAAACTAATACCTAAGCCTCATGAAATACGATCCCGAACTCAGATTGAAAGAACTGGGGATTATCCTCCCTGCTGCTCCGAAACCGGTTGGTTTATATAAACCTGTACTTGTTATTGACAAGATGTTATACATATCAGGCACCGGACCATTCAAAACTGACGGAACACTTATAACAGGCAGGGTGGGTGCCGAGCTTGACCTAGAAGAAGGCAAAGCTGCCGCAAGACAGGTGGCGCTGGCAATGCTTTCGTCAATTAAGACTCATTTTGGTGAGCTTAACAAGATAAAAAGGATAGTCAAAACACTGGGAATGGTAAATTCAATACCCGGATTTGAAAAGCACCCTGCAGTAATAAACGGTTTCAGTGAACTTATAGCTGAGCTTTGGGGTGAAGAGTACGGCATAGGAGTAAGGAGCGCAGTGGGAATGATGCTCCCCTCTAACATTGCTGTTGAGATTGAAGCTGTTTTTGAACTAAAGAGCTGAATATCATGAAAGAAAAAGGTCTGTCCTGTGAGTGGTTCAGGATTTCAAATGCAGATGAAATCTCTTCGCCGGCATTACTGGTTTATCCTGCAAGGGTAAAGGAGAATATCAGGAAGATGATAGAGATTGCAGGTGATGTTGAAAAGTTAAGACCTCACGTCAAAACCCATAAAATGCCTGAGATTATCCGCCTGCAGGTTTCACACGGGATAACCAGGTTCAAGTGCTCAACAATTGCCGAGGCAGAAATGACTGCTGAAAATGGTGCGAAGGACATAATTCTTGCGATGCAGCCTGTAGGTCCGGCTATTGAAAGATTCTTCTCACTTAAGAAAAAATTCCCTGATACAAAATTTTCATGCATCTGCGATACTGAAGACATTATAAGACAACTTGCTGAAAAAGCTCTGAAATATGGAGCTCAGACTGATATCTGGCTCGACATCAACAATGGGATGAACAGGACAGGAGTAGCACCCGATGATAAAGCAGCTGATCTGTACATTCTAATAAACAGCCTTCCCATGCTGAGGGCAGCAGGGCTTCATGTTTACGACGGCCACATACGGGACAGGGAATTCAGCATGAGGAAACAAAAAAGTGACGATGCCTTCAAACCTGTGGAAGATCTTGCCCTGAAACTCAGAAATAAAACAAAGCACGAGGTTGGCATTGTTGCAGGAGGTTCGCCCACATTCAGGGTGCATGCACTCCGGGAAGGTGTTGAATGCAGCCCCGGAACAGTACTTCTCTGGGATTACGGTTACAGTTCCAGCCTGCCGGATACCGGATTCAGTCATGCTGCAGTGCTTATTACAAGAGTTGTCAGCAAGCCTGCAGAAGGATTGCTATGCCTTGACCTTGGACATAAGGCAATAGGTTCTGAAATGCCTCATCCGAGAATCAGTTTTTTTGATATTGAAGAATACATTGCCGTGAACCACTCTGAAGAACACCTTGTGATAAAAACTCATTTGGCAGATAATTATAAAACAGGAGATATATTATATGGTATACCCTGGCATATCTGTCCTACTGTTGACAGGCATGACCTCGTTTACATAGTTGAAGATAACAAGGTTGTTGCAGTCTGGAGTGTGGACGCCCGGAAAAGATTCATTACAATCTGAACAAATACGTTCCGCTTTCTGTTAATACCAGAAAATCAATCACTATGAACATGCAATCTGCTTTCGGGTCACTGAGCTGGCTGGGGATAGTCCTTGCAGCGCTCAGTGCTTTTGCCCTTGGAGGGCTGTGGTATTCTCCCCTTATGTTCGTGAAGATCTGGGCCCGTGAGGCAGGGATCGACATGAATGCCGATAAAAGAGGAAACATGGCTGTGATCTTCGGCCTGGCCTTTGTCTTGTCATTTATTGCTGCATTTTTCCTTGCAATGTTTATAGGCCCTGAGCAGACAGCTTCATTCGGGGCCATGGCCGGCTTCCTCGCAGGTACCGGCTGGGTAGCCACATTACTTGGAATATTCTATCTTTTCGAAGGAAAATCACTGACTCTTTTCCTTATAAACGCCTGCTATGCAATTATAAGTCTGACTATTATGGGTCTGATTATCGGGGCAATGCAGTAGTAAGGC
>CAZEYY010000036.1:0-16536 GCA_964516485.1 uncultured Rikenellaceae bacterium | reverse complement strand
TATAGAGGCTATAGAGGCTATAGAGGCTATAGAGGCTATAGAGGCTATAGAGGCTATAGAGGCTTTAGAGGCTATAGAGGCAATACAGCCTTTTACAGCCTTTACAGCCTTTACAGCCTTCTTCAACGGTAAAGATATACGAATCCCCTCTGTTCCTTGCTGTTATAAACAACATCATCCCACCCTGTTGCGCGGATTATATAGAAATACACGCCCGGACTTGCATCGGCAGAAGTATTGTTGACTTTCCCGTCCCAGCCTTCCCAGTTCCGCAGAGCCTCCCCTTCCCCGGTGAAATTGTAAACCATTTTTCCGCTCCTGCTGAACACCTCAACCGAGATGAATTTCAGTGATTTCTTAAGAACCATGAACCTGTCATTCAGACCGTCTTCATTTGGGGTGAATACATTAGGAATTTCCAGGTCTGAATCATCAACAACAATTTTCTCGAAAACCATTGAATCGATGCAGTGCTTTTCACTTTCAACAGTAAGCTTAACCTTATATTCACCAGGTATATAATAAATATGGGGAGCAGGATCCTTTAATTCTGATATGCTGTCCTTGCCATCGCCAAATTCCCACTTATATACAGAGCCCCTTATTGATTTGTCTGTAAAAGCTACCTCAAGCGGCGCTTCTCCTTTGTCGGGATCAACAGAAAAATCAGCTTTAACATGTATTGACTCGTAGTCAAATGATGCCTGGCTCCTGCATCCGAAGGAGTCTGTAACCTGAATCATGTAAGTAACGTCAACAAGCGGCGGAACAAATGTTTGCGGATCAAGTTCGAGATCAGGAAATGGTATTATTGACGAAGGATTTGAAGACCACAGAAATTTTACCCTGTTCGGGAGCCGTACTGAAATCCCTGTTACAGGATTACTATAATAAAAGGTGTCTATTGCTGCCTCACCGTTTAGGGCAACATATTCGCAGGTTCTGTTTTTTAGCGAAGCGCTCGCATAGGGCTTGTCAAGAAATATCCAAGCTGTGAAGCTCGTGTCAATACCTCCGGTAATGAGCACCCTGTATCCTCCCTCATCGATGCTTGACAGGGATGAGGATACAAGGCCGGGATCATTTTTCACAGGAATGCTGAAGCTCTTTGTTATTATATCCCAGGCGAACCATGAGAAATCGCTTGCCGGAGTACCTGCCGGAAGTGATGCAGTCAGATTTCCTTTGCGGGTACCTGACTCGTTGCAAAAAATAAATACCTGGTCCCTGATCTCAGGGTTTGATGAAAATGAGGTATAGCGTACTGCATTGCTCCCAGGGGCAGTAAGCTGGGCTTCAGCTGTTAAGGCTAAAGTCAAGAGTATGAAGATTATAGTATTACGCAAAGGTAAATGCATTTTTATGTCAAACGGGATTGTTCCCGCTTTGGTATTTTGAAATGCAAGTATAATAAAATAGGTTCACACTTACTGATCAGTCGAGATGAAAAACCTCTTCCATGTCGGCCCACCACTCGCCCTCTTTCCTTGTATCAACAGGCGACTGCATTGGCTTCATTACCGACCACCATTCCTGTGTTTTCGGATCGGCAGCCATCTTTGCCATATCTGCCTCAAAATCAGAGCCTGTATATTCCATATAGGCATATAGCATTCCATCCTTATGAAAAATGGAATAGTTCTGAATGTTGCATTTTTTTATCATGTCAAGTATTTCAGGCCATACTGCGGCATGATACCTCCTGTATGCTTCGAAATGTTCAGGCTTAACCCCGATTAATTGTCCTATGCGTTTCATATCAAGATATTATTTCAAATAAGTCATCACCAATACAATAATAACAATTTTTTACACCATATCCTAAAATGCTGGATATCTGTGTGTTTAATTCATCCATGAAACATAAATAAGTATTATTGAGAGGTCATGCAAGTCAATCAGGAGTTCTGCTGCAGCTTATTCCCTGCATTGTTGATAAAAAAACAGGCATTTGTATCCATAGTCTGTTTCATACTTATGTTCTATTGCTAAATTTGCTGACCTGTTACGCTGTAGAATGCAGAAAGAATATTCAGATTATCTCAATGACCTCAATGAGGCACAAAAGCTGGCAGTTGTCAGTTCCGACGGTCCTTCACTTGTTATAGCAGGTGCCGGCTCAGGTAAAACTAGAGTACTGACTTACAGGATTGTCCACCTGCTCAACAAACGGGTTCCTGCTGGCAGGATACTGGCTCTGACGTTTACAAACAAGGCTGCCAGGGAAATGAGGGAAAGGATAATGAAAATTGCAGGCCCTGAGATTGCCCGTTATCTCTGGATGGGTACTTTCCATTCAATATTTGCAAAAATACTCCGGATGGAGGGAGCAAAGCTGGGCTATAAGCCAAACTTCACTATTTATGATTCTGCAGATTCAAAAAGTCTTATACGTGCAATTATAAAGGAGCTGAATCTCGACGACAGTGTATATAAGCCCGGAGCAATAGCTTCACGGATCTCCTCTGCCAAAAACAGTCTTATAACTGCTAACATGTATGCATCAGATGCTTCAATGCAGGAGAACGACAAGGCAAGCCGCATGCCGCTTCTTGCTCAGATTTATAAGACTTACTCGGCCCGGTGCTTCAAGGCCAATTCAATGGATTTTGACGACCTTTTGCTCAATACAAATATACTCTTCAGGGATTCACCCGAGACACTTGCCGCTTATCAGGAAAGATTCGGTTATATTCTTGTTGACGAGTATCAGGATACAAACTACTCTCAGTACCTGATAGTTAAAAAGCTTGCTGCATCACACAGGAACATCTGTGTCGTGGGTGATGATGCCCAGAGCATCTATTCATTCCGCGGTGCAAGAATCGAGAATATACTTGAATTCAAAAATGACTACCCGGAATACCAGCTGTTCAAGCTTGAACAGAATTACAGGTCAACACAAACAATTGTCGAAGCTGCAAACACAATAATCGCCAATAATGACGGGCAGATAAAAAAGAATGTGTTTTCAAAGAATGAGCCTGGTGAAAAGATACAGGTGTTCCAGGCAATGACCGATTCTGAGGAAGGATTCAATATTGCCTCAGATATCTTCGACAAGCATTTTGCACTCCGGCTGAACTGGTCTGATTTTGCTATTCTGTACAGGACAAATGCCCAGTCGAGGATTTTTGAAGAGACCCTGAGAAAGAAAAACATACCGTACAAGATCTATGGCGGACTATCATTCTATGAGAGAAAGGAGATAAAGGATATACTATCATATTTCAGAATGGTTATAAATCCTGAAGATGAAGAAGCCCTGAAGCGCTCGGTGAATTACCCCAAAAGGGGCATTGGCGATACAACAATAGACAAGATATTTGAACTGGCAGGCGCCAGCAACAGGACGCCATGGTCAATTCTATGCGAGGCAAACCTTTTTCCTGAGCACTTTAATGCAGGAACACAGAAAAAACTGTTCATATTCAGGGACATAATCCTCAATCTCAGACTCAGTGCCGATACAAGTGACGCATTCACCAAAGCAAAGGAGATAACTGCTGTATCGGGCATTATGAAAGAGCTGAAGGAGGGTAAATCGGTTGAGGAAGTCAGCAGGTATGAAAATATGGAGGAGCTCTTAAATGCAATCAAGGAATTTTCAGAGGCTGCAGAAACAAACGGAGAGCCGAATACCCTGGAGGCCTATATGGCTAATGTCTCGCTGCTGACCGACCAGGACAGCGAGAAGGAAGAGGACAGGAATACTGTTACGCTGATGACAATGCATTCAGCCAAAGGACTGGAATTCAAGCATGTATATATTGTCGGGATGGAAGACACACTGTTCCCGTCACCAATGTCGTCAGGATCATCAAGAGAACTTGAAGAAGAAAGGCGTTTGTTTTATGTAGCTGTTACAAGAGCAGAAAAACAGGCCACTCTGAGTTATGCTCTTAACAGGTACAAATGGGGCAATCTTGAGAGAAGTAATCCCAGCCGCTTCCTTAAGGAGCTGGACCAGAAGTTCCTGCATTACCCGCAAACCGGAGGCAAGCCTTTCAATGCCGTCAGTGAACCTGCTGCCCGGACAGCACCTGTCAGCGAAGAGCCGCTGAGGATCATCAGACCTGAAAGACTTAAGAAAATAACAAAAACTGAAAACGCATCTGAAGCTCAGCCTGCAGTTTATGATACAGCATTTTCTGCCGGAGACAAGGTTGAACATGAACGCTTTGGAAAAGGCCTTGTTGTTTCAATTGAAGGCGATGCTCCGAATACCACAGCATCAGTAAAATTCGACGGCAGCGGTACAAGAAAACTGCTGCTAAGGTTTGCAAAGCTCCGGAAGATCTGAGGCTGCTATTTAATCTCCATCATTTCTCCTGTTTTCAGGATATGATATTTCTGCCTGAGTGGATTCGAGAGTCTGATCTTAACCTCATCAGGGTAACCCTTTGCCCAGAACCTGTTTTCCTCATCAACAGCAACCGTGCTATGGTGCTGTGGAAAGATATATTCCGGGTCAAGGGCATTTATTAGTATCACTGAATTATCGATGTACATATTGTGCTCTGTCGGAGAAAAGAAGAGCACGTCAACTTTTTTAAGGAACAGATGGTCCTCAAGCAGGTAAGTGTCTCCAGGCTGCAGTATCCTTACACCCGCTATCGTTAAAAGATATCCGCAGTCCTGCATATTGGCATCATAGTAGATAGCAAAGTTAGAATTGCCATGCAGCGCCCGGAGAGGTTCAACTCTTATCCCCTCAATCTCAAAAGGAACTCTTGGTTTAGCAACAATTATCCTGTTATCAGGAATTTTCATTTCCCCAGCTTCGTCAAGACAGCTTTCTGGCAGAACAAACCTGCATTTCGATTCAGAGGCAAGAATTTTGTTTGTGTATGGCTCAAAGTGGTCACCATGGCCATGTGTAATAAAGGCAATATCGAGTATTGGAGCAAGTTCATGTGGATTAACAGGACTTGGAGAGATCCTGCCTTCATCCTGCAGAAACAAGTCGGTGGATATGACAAGATCTCCGGATTTTATTATCCAGCTGTCCTGCCCTATCCACCATACTGCAGTTCCTGTTTTATGGGCTTTTATCTGCTCAATCATCCTGCTTCCCTGACCGTCAGTTGCATTGAAAAGCAATAAGAAGGCAGGAATGCAAACCAGGAATCTCATATAGGTTACCGATATCTTGAATTATTTCTTTTTATCCTCTCCCAGTTTCATCTGGCGGAGTGAATAACCCTGCACTGATATTGAATGAGGATAGTTTTCATTCACTTCGATAGTTTCAGACTTCATGGTCTTGTTGCCTTTTTCGTCGAAGGCTTCCATTGCCATAATAATACCATCGTTGAACTGGGGATTCTGGTAATATGAGTTCATGCCGGTGTTCTTCCATCCCCTCCTGTCGAGCTTAATTCTCCCATCAGTAGTGTACCAGACGCTGCCTTTTGACTTATCATCGGGATCAACAAAGGAATACTCATCGCACTTGTAGCCGGCAATAACCTTTGTGTTGCCTGTTTTTGTATATACAGGAGGATTATCCTTTTTGCCCTTTTTATCTTCAGGGGCTGCATTTTCATCGGGAACATTCGATATCATTCCCATTTTCATACCGTTCATGTCGGTCAGCATAAGAAAACATTTGTTCTCTCCGTCAAGTATCATATTAGCAATTACCGGCACTGTTTCTCCTTCAGTATTCTGGATCGACTTTGTTTCAATACCCATGCTTGGATGATTGGCGCTGTAGAAGATGTACATGTCCATTTTCATGACCTCCTTTTTATCATAGGTTTCGGTAACCATGTATATCCTTGAACTAAAGCTGTATGACTCATTGTATTTCATATCAACCTTGTTTGAGAACATTGCTCCCATCAAACCTCCGCCTCCCTGTCCTGAAGGCTGACCATCATCCTTTGCAGCTCCCTCTGAAGGCTCTGCCGAGGGCTGATTGCTTTCAAGCCTTTTCTGCTCGGCACGCTGATCGGCTTTTACCCTTGCCTTTTCAGCTTCCTTGTTTACAGCAGTATCTATCTGGTTATCAACTTCTTTATCAAGTGTCTTGACCCCTGCGTTGACAACTTTGTTCATTTTGTTCTTGAGAAGGCCTCCTACCTGGGCTGGTGATGTAGCCGGAATAATAAGAAGAATAGCAAATAATAAAAATAATCCCCGTGTTTTCATGTCTGGTTAGAATTAATATTGAAATATAAAATTAATGAATTTATCTTCAGGGAACAAAAGACATACCAAAAATAAAAAGCTTTTTAATCAGCATGAATAAATTAACCGCAAAGAGATCAAAGAGAATACGCTGAGAACGCAAAGATTAATAGCTTACTGCTTTATCTTTGCGTTCCTAGCATCAACTTGGAGCTCTCTGCGGCTTAATTTCAATCTTTAGACAGCTTTTATTTAAGATCTTTATTACTCAGAGGAGCTATGTTTGTCATTGCTTATGCTGCGGCTGTAACTGTTTCAGACGGCTTTGACATTTCAAGGTTCACTGATTCATAAAGCGCTGCAAATGAACCTGAAACCCAGATAAGAGCAGGGAATATTCCAACAATAAACAGTACCATTCCAAATATTAATATAAAGAAAGAAGTGCAGGCCATGAAGAAGATCTTCCAGCCATGGCCGCGGGTCATTTTCCAGCTAAGTTCAACAGCTTCAATGGGATCAAGCTTCTTATCCATTATTATATAGGAGACAAATACCAGTCTGCACGCTATTATTATTCCGGGGATAAGGATCGCGAACAGTCCCAGAACAACAAGTGCAACTACGAGAAGATTTGCCAGAACTATTGACAGGTAGTTTTCCATAAATCCTTTGACAAAGTACTCAAAGTCAGGCTTTTCCCTGCGTACTGCCTGAACAAAAATCATTTTTCCACCGTATTGGAAAACAGGTGCTACCAGAAGGACATACAGCCCAGCAAGCAAGGCAAAGAAGGCGGCAAATATTCCAATTGATGCCATTCCAAGCATATGCTGCATATTATCAACATCATCCCAGTTCCAGTTCCAGGGCCCTCCGTGCAGATCAGACGGATCTAACTTGAAATTTACAAGCTTATAAGGTCCAGCCACGATTGCCAGTACAATAACAACCAGAAATAATCTTAGGAAGTTATCTTTCATTACCTGCCAGCCAGTTGAAAAACTGTTGCTGTAACCAGGCTTAAGAAAATACTCATTACTCTTTTCCATTTTTTTCTTTTTTAATAATTAAACTTATCTGAAGAACATGAAGCAAATGTAAATGCCTTAATTCTGACAACCTGCATACTATGGTAGTGTTCTTATTAATTTCCTACCTAAGTATGCATACAATACTTAAGTAGTGTTTATTATTGATTCCCTCAATTTCAGGGAAATTAATATCTTTATGGAATGCTGATATACCTGGTCTATATAATCTTCATAATCACAGTCGCACTGGCTGCAGGAGGTATTATTCTTACCGGCAGGCTTCAGAAAAGATATGATAACGAACTCTTTTCCCCCCTGCTCTACTACCAGGTTTTCATTTACACCTTTGGGTTTTACGGAATCTGGGGGCAGGCACTCATAAGATCTTTGCTTTCTTCACAGATTTCTGAGGAATTGCTTACAAGAGTAGGCGATATAGCCCTGCTGATTGGTTTGCCCTTCGTTGTCTTTGCCTGGATGATGCTGCTTCAGTTCTCATCACTACTTGCAGGTGCAAAGAGGGATAACCTGTTTTCCTTCTCATTCCTGTTTTTCAACATACTTGTAATTATCGGTCTGGGTTATCTGACAGGTAAAGATCTTCAGGTAAAGCCTCTTTTTTTAATCAAACAGTATTTCCTTATTGCCAACTTTATATATACAAGTGTGGCGGCAAGTCAGATATTCTTTTCAGGAAAAGCAAGTTATCTGATTAGTGTAAGGGAGAAGAAAAAGATTGCTTCAGGCATGTTCCTTGTTCTGTTCGTTCAATCCGCACTTCTGATTTCAATTTCGGCACAATCATATCTGGCATTGTTATTCATTCCCGCCTTCTTCCTGGGTAATTCATTCCTTCCGGTATATATCACATATGGTATGGATATTATCGCATACGAACCTGATCCGGCTGTTGAGCTTAGCTTTGAAGAGTTCTGCAGAAAATTTGAAGTGTCACCAAGAGAAAGTGATATTGTCAGGGAAATATGCAACGGATTAAGCAACAAGGAGATTTCGGAAAAGCTTTTTATTTCACTTCAGACTGTAAAGGATCATACGCACAGGATTTATATAAAAACAAATGTCAGGAACAGGGTTCAGCTTATGAACCTTGTAAAGAATTATAAAAAGGGCTGATTTAAAAGACCTTGAATCAATACGTTTCGACCATTTATATCAAATAGTCGATAAAATATTTGGAAATTATTTTTATCAGTAATACATTTGCACCGGATATTTTTTCTATTTCCCTATGTTGGCACAAAATGAAGAAATAAGAGCAAGAATAATTGAAATTGCCAGAAGTATCTTCACCCATTTTGGTTTTAAGAAGACCACCATGGAAGAGATAGCCCAGGCAACAAAGAAAGGTAAATCTTCAATCTACTATTATTTCAGCAGTAAAGAGGAGATCTTCAAAGCTGTTGTTGAAAAGGAGGCAGAAGAGCTTAAGTCGGAACTTGCAAAGAAAACAGAAGACATTACAGATCCTATTGAAAAGTTGAAGGTGTATATACGTGTAAGGATGAGAAAACTTGATAAACTCACTAATTTCTACTCTGCACTGAAAAGCGATTATCTGGGTCACCTTGAGTTCATTGAGGAGATAAGGAAGAAATACGACAAGGAGGAAATAAGAATAGTGGCCGGGATAATCCAGGATGGTATTGACAGTGGCAAATTTGCTGTTGAGGATGCAGAATTAAGTGCTGTGGCCATAGTAACTGCAATGAAAGGGCTTGAGGTGCCTCTGTTTCTTAACAAAGAACACAGGAATCTGGAAACCCGGCTTTCCAGTCTTATAGATTTCCTTTTTTACGGTATAGTTAAACGATAATTTTTTTTGTTAAATATTCGACCATAATACGTTTTTGGTCTATTAGTAATTTAGTCAAATAGTCAAAATGAACATGAAAAAACAATTAACATTATTTATTCTGCTTATCATCACATATCCTTCCTACAGTCAGAAGAGACTTAATGTAAATGAATGCATTTCCCTTGCCCTGCAGCATAACCAGAAAATTGAAATAGCCCGCAGGCAGGTTAAAGCAGCAGATGCACTTAGAAAATCAGCTTTCACACAATATCTTCCAAACTTCAGTATCAATGGAGGATATTCCTATTTTAACAAGGATTTCAGGTTGTTGAAGGAGGATATGCTCTTACCGGTAATCCCATACTCTGCCATTGACCCGGCAACCGGACAGGTGAGCAGTGCACTTCTTTCAAGTCCTGCAGTGGCAGCATCAACCTTTGTTGTCAATCCTGCAACAGGTTCCGTTGTTAAAGATGCTGCAGGTAATCCGGTTTTCCAGAAATATACCTGGCTTCCTGCTTCCAAAGCAACATTTGGAATTGATAACTTCTATATGATAAACGGTGGTTTCACTCAGCCGGTTTATCTTGGCGGAAAGATAAGGGAAACAAACAGGATTGCCAGATATACCCGGGAGTCTGCCGAACAAAATCTCTCCCTCTCAGAAGATGAAATAAAATATTCAACTGAGGAGGCCTACTGGAGGGTTGTTTCTGTAACTGAAAAAGCAAGGCTGGCAAAAAAGTACAAAGAAATGCTTGTAAGACTTGTCTCTGATCTTGAAAATATCAGGGCCGAAGGGATAATCACCGATAACGATCTCCTGAAGGCAAAGCTGAAACTCAGTGAAGCAGATCTGAGTCTACTCAAAGCAGTCAACGGAGCAGAAATGTCAAAGATGGTGCTTTGTCAGATGACAGGACTTTCATACTCTGAAGAATTGATATTATCCGACTCTCTTAATACTTATGAAAATGAAACTGAGGAAATTGTATTTGATGAAGATGCAATCAATGAAAGACCTGAAATAAAGATACTCGGAAGCGGAGTTGAGATCGCCAGATCGGGAGTAAAGATAATGCAGTCGCGTTTCCTTCCCAACATAGGATTAACAGCCGGATATACCTTTATGAATCCGAATCCGTATAATGGTCTCGCTGAAGAATTCGGATCTGACTACAACATCGGTGTTGCTGTTAACATTCCTGTCTTCCATTTCGGCGACAGAAAGCATACTCTTAATGCAGCAAAATATGAACAGGAATCTGCAGAACTCAAACTTCAGGAAACAAAAGAGCTTCTTATTCTTCAGCTCCACCAAGCAGCATACCGTCATAACGAATCTGTAACAAAAGCAAAGCTTGCAGAACTATCTCTGGAACAGGCTTCCCGCAACCTTGAATACACAAGGGACAATTTCAATGAAGGAAGACTTAAAACGACAGATCTTCTTGAAGCACAGCTACTTTGGCAGAAAGCTTTTTCTGAACTCATTGATGCCAGAACTGAACAGCAATTGTCAGCCAGCAACCTGAAAAAAGTAACAGCAAAATATTAACGAAATAACGAAACAACAAATCAACAATGAAAAGAATATTGGCATTAACCGCAGCGCTTATACTTATGACGGCCTGCAATAAAAATAATGATAACAAAATTAGTGAAGGAAAAACCATTCCGTCAGTTAAGGTAACCGAAGCCACAATAAAAGAATATAAACCTGTTATTGAGCTTTCGGGAACAGCATTTGCCGACAAAGAAGCCAACCTGGGTGCAGCCCTTCCCGGCAGAGTCGAAAAGATTTATTATCCCGAAGGAAGCTTTGTAGAAAAAGGAGATTTACTTGTAAGTCTGTCAGGTGAATTGTATGCCCAGGCACTGGCTGAACTGAACACAGTAACAAAAGACTATGAAAGAGTATCCAGGCTAAATGAGAAGGGAAGCATTGCCCAGCAGGACTATGATCACATCAAGGCAGTTTACGAATCTGCCCTGTCGCATGCAGCTCTAATGAAAAAGAATGCTGAGATAACGGCTCCTTTCTCAGGAACCATTGTGGAATATCTGGTGAATGAAGGAGAAAACTATTTCTTCAATATTAATCTGGAACCTGGCTACTCCAGAACATCAGGTATTCTGAGACTGATGAAGCTGGATCCCATTCAGGTTGAAACAGAGGTCAATGAAAAAGATCTTTCCAGAATAGTGAAAGACCAGAGTGCTGAGATTATGTTTGATGCCTTTCCCGGAAAAGTCTTCAAAGGAAAAATATCTGAGATTGAACAGGTTCTTTCTACACTTACCCATACTTCAAAAGTAAAAATTGAAGTAAGCAACAAAGACAGAAGAATCAAGCCCGGAATGTTTGGCCATATAAGGCTGGAATGCCCTACAATCAGCACAGTAAGCGTCCCTTTGAGTTGTCTTCAAAGTCAAAACGGCACTTCAGAATATTATCTTTTTACAATTGAAAATAATATAGCTGTCAGACATAAAGTGACAGGGCTGTGGCATGATCAGGAATGGGTCGGTATTGAAGGTCTCACAAAAGGCAGTAAGGTAGTATGTGCAGGAAAGGAGAAACTATCAGATGGCATGTCAGTAATTATAAAATAATCAGGGAGGTGAATCATGAAATTACCGAAAATATCAGTTGACAGGCCTGTTGCAACAGCAATGGTTTTCGTAGCCATACTGCTGTTTGGTCTTGTCTCGCTTAAGATGCTGCCGCTGGATGTAATGCCTGCAATGGAACTTCCTTCTCTGACAGTTCTTACTGTTTATCCCGGAGCTTCTGCAAACGAGGTGGAAGACCAGGTCAGCCGTGTACTTGAAACTCAGCTTTCAGGTGTACAGGATCTCAGAAAAATATCTTCATCATCAAGGGAGAACGTTTCGATTGTTTCTCTCCAGTTTGACTGGGGCTCAGATATAAATCAGGCTACCAACAACACACGCGATATGATGGAGCTTGTAAAAAGCAAGATGCCATCCGGAGCACGGGAACCGGTGATCTTCAAAGTGAACAGCTCGATGATGCCCGTGCTTATCTTCAGTATCAGTGCAGAAAAAAATTATAACTCCCTTGAACAGATTATTGAAGATGAGATAGCATCTCCTCTAAGGATGGTTGAAGGTGTTGGAAGTGTTATTTTCATAGGACACCCTGAGCGCGAAATTAAAATAAATGTAAATCCTGTTAAACTCGATGCATATCATGTTTCAATTGCTCAGCTATCTGCAATCCTGAAAGCAGAAAATATTAGCATACCCGGAGGAAGCATTAAAACAGGCACAAATGATTTCTCGATAAGGATCCCTGCGGAAATTACAAATACAAATGAACTTGGAGACATACCTGTGAGCAATTTTCTTGGGAAGCTCATCAGAGTTTCGGATGTTGCGGATATTGAGGATGGATTCATTGAAACAGATGAATATGCAAGAGCCACAGGGGGGCTTGGTGCAGTGCTGATGATTCAGAAACAGTCGGGTAAAAACTCTCTTGAGGTTGTAAATGCAGTTCACAGAAAGATGAAGGAACTTACTCCAAAGCTTGCTGCTGATATAAAGATTAATGAAGTACTGGGACAGGAAGAGATAATAACCCAGTCGGTAAAAAGCCTTAGTGATACTCTCTGGTGGGCTCTGTTGTTTGTCATACTTGTTGTAGTGGCATTTCTAAGGGACTGGAGAAGCAGCTTCATAATTTTCCTGACAATACCTTTTTCACTCATCACGGCATTTATTTTCATGTACGCCATGGGATGGACAATTAATATCTTTTCTCTTCTGTCACTGATAATTGCGATCGGGATGGTTGTGGATGACTCAATTGTTGTTCTGGAGAACATTACCCAGCATATTGCCAAGGGAGAAAGACCAAGGGAATCAGCAATTTTTGCAACCAGTGAAATGGGACTTGCAGTTGTTGCTTCTACTCTTACTGTTCTTGTTGTATTTATCCCTCTAGTTTTTGTGAAGGGGATTGTCGGGATATTCTTCAAGCAACTGGCTGCACTTACCTCTGTAACCTTGATTGCCTCCCTTGTGATAGCGATGTCACTCACACCAATGATAGCATCAAGGCTTCTTAAGGGCAGGGAAAAGAAAGGGACAGTAACAAGAAGAAGCCGGTTTTTTGAACTGAGTGAAAGAAACCTTGTAGCAGCAGAAAATGCTTACAAAAAATTACTCGGTAGGGCCCTGAGGCATAAAACACTAATAATTGCTTCATCAGTTGTCCTTCTTGCTGTCTCGCTGATCGGGATACGTTTCATAGGATCAGATTATCTTCCTGTGTTTGATGCAGGTGATGTTATAGTTGTTTTCCAGACTGAGACAGGAACAGGAGCAGAGGAGACTGACCGGGTTGCACAGGAGGTAATGAAAATTATGCAGGAGAACATCCCGGAAATGGTACCTGGCACTCTTTCTGCAATATCAGGCCAGACTCGTGACGGAATAATGTCAACAGTTGGGTTTGCTGAAGGTAAAAATACCGGAACTGTACTCTGTCATCTTACACTTCCTGATAAACGTCAAAGGAAAGCGTCTGAAATAGGCGACATGCTTCGTGACAAAGTTGCCTTAATACCTGAAATTGTTAAGTTCCATGTTACATCCGGTAACATACTTGAAACAGCAGTGCTTGGGAACATGAAACCTGTTGAGGTCAAAATAAGCGGGGCCGAACTCGAACAGCTTAAAAATAAAGCAGAGGAAATAGCAGTCAGGATGAAAGAGGTTCCCGGACTAATCGATGTTGAGTCATCATCAGATGAGGGAAAAACAGATTATCAGGTAATCATTGACAGAAAAAAAGCCTCGGCAACAGGACTGAATGCAGGCATGATAGCTCTTCAGGTAAGAGAGAGCATATACGGAGCTGAAGCAGGAAGCTTATCTGAAGGTAGTAAGGACTACGACATAATGATAAGATATTCACCTTATTACCGGTCAGATATCGCGTCAGTTGGTAATATAACACTGACCACTTTACTTGGAACACATGTCCGGTTATCTGATGTGGCAGAGATCCGACCGGGATTCGGGCCAAAAGAGATTAAAAGAGAGTCCCAGCAACGCTTTGTTACGGTAAGTGCTGATCTTAGCAATATATCACTTGGTGATGCGACAAAAAAAGTCAGTGAAATAGTCAATTCAACTGTTGCCCCGGAAGGAGTGAATATTAAGCTTGAAGGACAGGTAAGTGATCAGGATTCATCATTCGGGGATCTAAAACTGGTGCTTATTATAGGTATAATACTGGTATATATGGTAATGGCTGCACAATTCGAATCATTCAGGCATCCCTTTATTATTATGCTTGCCGTGCCTTTTACAGTGACCGGAGTAATTGCAGCATTCCTGATTACCGGAACAACACTCAGCGTCACAACTTTCATTGGCCTCATTATGCTTGTGGGTATTGTAGTTAAAAACGGGATCATCCTTGTTGACTACACAAACATGCTTACCAAGCGAGGATTTGATCTGCATGAATCCATCATGGAAGCAGGCAGGTCAAGGCTACGTCCGGTGGCCATGACTTCGCTTACAATGATCCTTGCAATGGTTCCTATGGCATTGAGTAACAGTATGGGCTATGAGATGTTCCGTCCAATGGCGGTAACAATGATCGGTGGATTGCTTTTTTCACTGATGATAACTCTTGTAATAGTTCCTGTATTCTATGCAGTCTTTAATCGTAACGAACACAAAAACAATATATTATGAGATTCATCTTTTGTACCTGTAATGTAAGCAGGATGGAAATGGTCAGGGATATCCTGGACAGAAAAAACATAAAGAATTACCAGATAGCAGACAAGGTGATGGCAATGAGTGAAAAAGGCTCTCCAAGGTTTGACAATGCAATATGGCCGGGATACAACGTAAACATTACCATACAGATACCTGATGACGATAAGGCCTTTGATATCCTTAACCAGCTCAGTGAACTTAACAATGAAACTTCGAATAATGATGAACTTATTGCTGTATCCAGCTGGAAAAGTGACATAAACTTTTAAACTTAAAATATTAATTTACAATTACTTAAACAATGAAAACAATAATTAACAAAATTACAATCCTGTCTGCAGTAGTGATACTGACAACAGGTTCGTTGCATGCGCAACTCAGATATGGACTACATGCCGGACTTAATCTTGTAACCCAGGCAGAAAACGGAACACTGTGGAATAACTGTGATGTTTACCATGGATATATTATTGGTGGTATTCTTGAATACAAAACAAAAAGCATTTTCTCCGTACAGACAGAACTGAACTACCAGAAAAAAGGATCCAAGACGGAAACATATTCGGAAAACCATAATATAACCCTTAAGAATGAGTTCAACTACCTTACATTACCATTAATCGGCAGAGTTACAATTAATGATCCAGGCCTGGACAAGGAATTCAACCTTAGTTTTCTTGCCGGTCCATATATGAGTTTTCTTACTTCGACCCATTCAAGGATGAACAACGGATCAGCTGACCAGCCGGTAAATATCAGCAATAATACAAGAGATTTTGATGCAGGAGCTGTTTTTGGAGGCGGGGTTATTTATAATCTTTCAGGCAATAAGGCTTTGACAGCAGAAATAAGGTATGAAATGGGAATGAAAAGCATTGTCAGAGATAAGCCTGATCTTCGTAACAAAGGATTGGGATTTACTCTGGGTTACAGATTCTGAAAAACTGTTTTAAGTATGATGAGGGTGTTCTTTACTTTTTTTGGAGTTTAAGACACCCTCCTTTTTCATTATTTTGGTTGATTGGAGTTGAACATCTCAGAATTTGAGAAAGATTATAAGTGTTCCACCCTCAAAATGAAGCTTAAAACTATCACC
Organism: uncultured Rikenellaceae bacterium; assembly: GCA_964516485.1. Classification (GTDB taxonomy): domain Bacteria; phylum Bacteroidota; class Bacteroidia; order Bacteroidales; family VadinHA17; genus LD21. Next base: position 689 of record CAZEYY010000036.1, on the reverse strand, counting down.
AATAGATTCATTCAAAGTCCCCTGCCACCAGTTTTCAAGTCTTTTACCGGCAAGCGGATATTTAAGACCTTCTGATGTTATTTGTGCGATAGGATTAATTGAGAATATGGACACCTGCTGACCTGGGAAAGAGTGTATTACAGAACTTTGGGCGTAGGGTTTAAATATTCCGCTATCAGTTACCATAATTACTTCCGCTTCCCTGGAATATTCGGCAAGCAATGAAATATTTCCTATTGTATGGTCCTCTCTTTTGCCGGTGGCACCAACAATTGCGATATCCCTGAAGCCCATCTTCAAGCACCATTTAACAGCCTTAGTGAGGTCGTTTGTTTCCTGGTCGTCATCAGCATGTATCCTGTCAGCATATTTTGAATAAAGTTCGCCGTCAAGCGAGTCCATGTCTCCCACAATAGCATCCGGCTCCAGACCGAACTCAATCAGGTTCCGGGTACTTCCATCGCAACAGATAATCCTTGCAGCATTCCTGATATATCCGAGAGGAATCTCATGGACCGGGAAGGTCCCGTCGGCTACTATGACTGTATTATAATTCATTACAATTTAAAGTTACAAAATCAAATTTAAAACAGAGAGGGCTCTAAAGTTGTTTGGCATCAGCCCAAACCCCTCTACATGATCGGCCTCACCCCAAATCCCTCTAATTGAACGGCCTCACCCCAAACCCC
>CAZEYY010000035.1:19935-31045 GCA_964516485.1 uncultured Rikenellaceae bacterium | reverse complement strand
AATTGTTGTTGTTGATTCCTTTTCAACTGACCGAACTGAGGAAATATGCAAACAATATAATGTACGCTTCATAAAGCATGCATTTGAAGGTTACCGCGATCAGAAAAATTTTGCCCTCAGGCAGGCTACTTTCGGGAATATACTCTCCCTCGATGCAGATGAAGCGCTGAGTGATAAGCTCCGTGAATCAATAATTGCAATAAAGGGAAACTGGAAATACGACAGTTACCTTTTCAACAGGAGAAACAATTACTGTGGAAAATGGATCAACTATTCAGGCTGGTATCCCGACAGGCAACTCAGGCTGTTCAAGACAAAAGACGGTTCATGGGGAGAACTTAACCTCCACGAACGTTTTATACTTTCAAACGGTTCTTCAATAGGAAAACTTGAAGGAGACCTGCTCCACTGGCCCTTTGTTACAGTAAATGATCATATAGAAAAAATGGGACGCTTTTCAGTGATAGGCGCCCGGGAATTTCATAAAGTTGGAAGAAAATCATATTTCTTTTCACCCGTTCTGCACGGATTCTGGGGCTTTTTCAGAACCTATTTCATTAACGGAGGGTTCCTTGACGGCAGCAATGGTTACCTTATTTGTTCCCTTTATGCCAAATCCGCTTACAACAAATATAAGCATCTCAGGCAGCTCAACAAAAACAAAGCCGGTATAAAAAAATAATGCAATGATGTTCGAACAGGATATCAGCGAAGCCCTGAAGACTCTCAGAGACGGTGGCATTATCCTCTATCCTACCGATACTATTTGGGGACTGGGCTGCGATGCAACTAACAATGAGGCAGTTAAAAAAATATTCAGGATAAAGGAACGTGATGAAAGCAGGAGCCTGCTGATCCTTGTAAACGGGGAAATGATGCTTGAGCGTTATGTCAACGGAGTTCCTGAAACTGCATTCGAATTGATTTCAGTTACCGACAGCCCTCTGACAATTATCTATCCCAGGGGAAAAAACCTTGCTGATGGTGTATGCAGCAGCGACGGTTCGGTTGGAATAAGAATCTGCAATGATGAATTCTGCAATCAGCTCATTTCCCGCTTCCGGAAACCGATTGTGTCAACATCTGCCAACTTCAGCGGGAAAGCTTCTCCCTCAATCTTTGATGAAATTGATGAAGACCTTATAAAATCAGCCGATTATGTAGTCTCTCACCGTCAGAATGACAGGCGAAAGCAGTCTGCTTCACCTGTCATAAAATTAAATCCTGACGGAACTATTAAAATAATCAGAAAATAACCTATCTAGATCTTACCCTTCCTGAGCCTGATACCCTGGCATCAACCTTCGGATTACCTGAATATGATATATTGCCGCTGCCTGATACATGTGCTTCAAGAATGTCCTTAACATCGCATACACAGGATCCGCTGCCTGAAATATTTATATCAGCTTCATTAAGTGTAAATGATTCACCTGAGTAACTGCCTGAGCCGCTGATATCAATATCTGCTTCAGCTGCCCTGCCCCTGCCTTTTACAATTATGTCACCCGAACCTGAGATGCTGCAGTCGACCGATTCAGCCTCAATATCATTAAGAAACAGTCTTCCGCTTCCGCTGACACTAAGCTTAAGAGCTCCTGACCTGAGGCCATCACTAACCTCTGCCTGACCAGATCCTGATACACTCAAGCCCTCAAGTGAAGGCATTGTTATGTTAACAATAACTTTTTTGTTATTAAAGCTGCCCCAGCTATCCCTCTTAATAACAAGCTTACCGTCAGTAACTTCTGTTTCTATTTCGGCAAGGAAATCCTTATCTCCTTCAAGGGTAAGCTTAAAATCCTGTCCAATATTGACATAGAGATTCCCCGGAACACCGAATGAAACCTTTGTAAATCCTTTCAGGTTCCTTGTCTCTTTTTCTGCTGATTGTGCGTAGTTAATGGCTGTGGAAGAGCATATAAACAAGACAGCCAATGCAATGTATTTTACTTTTTTCATACCGGGAGTTTTTAAATTGTTTCTTTATACTTTGAATAAAGACTCCCCGGTTTTAAAAAAGCTGCATCCTTATGTGTTAATTTCAGTAAGTCCTTCCGGTATTTTAATCACAAGCTTTCTTTCAGCCCTGTCAAATTTTACGACAAGGTCTTCATGGAGAGGAACAAGTATCTCCCTTCCTGCGGGCGATTTGATGCTGAGCAGTACCTGGCCGGGATTTTGTATCACTTTCTCTATCACTCCTGCTACATTGTTCTTCTCATCATAAACCGTATATCCTGCAAGTTCAGCAAGGCTTTCATCAGTATCGCTGTTTTCTTCACCACTTGTCAGGAAAACCCTGCAACCCTTGAATGCAATAACACTGTCAGCTGATTCATAATACCTGAAGCTGATTCTGAGTGAATCATCGCCCGGGTATTCCAGTCCGGTTATAAAAAAAGGAACCGGTCTTCCATCAATTTCAAGGAAGACCGATTCCATCTCAGGTATTTTTCCGATAAATGATCGTTCGAGCTTAACAGTAACGGCTCCTTCATAGCCGCTTGCCTTTGTGATACGTCCCAGCAATATTTTGCAAGTGTACGCCATCCTCCAGGCGGTCTTTTGTTACTACCTCTACTCCTGTGGCTTGTCTTCAGCCGGAGTTTCAGCAGCAGGTTCCTCAACTGTACCCTCTGCCGGTGCAGCTTCTTCTGCAACAGCTTCTGAAGCAGCAGCCTGAGCTGCAAGTTCAGCCTGCTTTTTGGCAAGCCTTTCAGCCCTGGCCTCATTGACTTTCTTTTCATTCTTCAGCCGGGCAGCAATAGTCTCCTCCTGTGATTTCTCAAGGCCGGACTTCTTGGCTTCGATCTTGGCTTCGTTCTGCTTCATCCATTCTTCAAACTTTCTGTTGGCTTCAGCTTCATCGAAAGCACCTTTTTTAACACCTTCAAGGAGGTGTTTCTTCATCAATACACCTTTGTACGACAGGATAGCCCTGCAGGTTTCTGTAGGTAATGCGCCATTTTGCAGCCAACCAAGCGCTTTATCGAAATCGAGTTCGATTGTAGCGGGGTTAGTAACCGGATTGTAAGTTCCGATCTTTTCAATATATCTGCCATCACGTGGCGATCTGCTATCTGCAACCACAATGTGGTAGAAGGCCACTTTCTTGCGGCCTTTTCTAGCTAATCTGATTTTAACTGCCATTAATTTTTACGCTTTTATTAAACCTGTTTTTAAAAAATTGTGGGTGCAAAGATAGCTTTTATAAAATTATCGAACAAATAATTAGGGAATTACTTAAGATACACTTCTTGTCTTAAAGAAGAAAGGGACCTGTTAAAGTCCCTTTCCATCAGAAAAAATCAAACCTGATACTAATTTGCATCCCACCAGATTCTTGTCGTAAGTGTAATTCCGGCAGGCATATTTTCGCCATTATACAGTCTTTCATCATCAGGATACGGAAGTCTCCTTGGTATCTCATTGATCACAGCTCCTGTAGCCAGTTGCAAAACTGGGTAACCGGTACGTCTCCAGTCTGTCCATGATTCAACCTGCAGGAATGAACTGAGGTATTTCTGGGTAATTATGTTCTCAAGACTGATATTCCCGGCAGTAAGTTTGTTCGAATTGAACCAGGTCCCGTCACCAAACACTCCTTCTCTCTCAAGCGATGCTCTAATTCCCTCATTGCATGCTGTAACAGCAAGAGGATCAGAAGGATTAAGCGCGAACCTTGCTTCGGCTTCAATGAATTTCAACTCTGAATAAGATATAAGATACACAGGTGATTCGGAAGAGGCATAACCGACCCCTATAATTGCAGCATCAGCATCGGGTTCTCCGGGTTTTGAACCTGTTTCTCCGTCGAAATAAACAGCCTTCCTGGGATCTCCGGTGGCATCAAGCATACTAATATAAGTTGCACTTGCAGTATAGTAGCCCGGGCGCTCCTGCTCTGACTGGTACATGGGATTCGAATTATTATATGCTGTTCCGAAAACTAATTTGAAATCATCATCATTGCTTGTATATGAATCAGCTACTGCGGCAAGGGCAGCTGTATAGGCGCTTGTACCTTTCTTCCCGGCAAGATGCAGATTATAGCGCGCTTTAAGTGCATAAGCTGTCTTCTCCCATTTGGCAAGATCGCCACCATATATAAGATCTTCGAAATCAGGACTGAATACGCTTTCGGAAGAGTTGAGCTCAGCTATTGCCTCATCAAGAAGTGTAAAAATTGTTGTGTAAATCTCCTCCTGTGTATCGTATGAAGGTTTATAATCGCTGACAGCTCCATTAAGTGCATCGGAATAGGGAATGTCACCCCAGTGGTCTGTTGTAACTCCGAGATGGTAGGCCATAAGAATCTTTGCCACTCCGCCATAATGTGGCGATTTTGTAGTTACAGCCTTTTCCATCATGAACTTCGTATTTATCATTCCCGGCGAATACAGGTTCCAGCTCCATGCATTTGTAACATCCGCTTCCCCCAGGGTATATATGTCATTATCAGCTGATTGACTCTGTATGCCGGCAATATGCTGCATCCATACACAGTCCCATCTGGCAAGTTCACCGCCAACAATATAGGCAAGGTTCGCCTCTACAGGCGCCAGAAGCTGGGCCATAGCTACATCTTTTGGATTGTTTGGATCGATGTTGATATCAGGATCGATCCATTTTTCGCATGCTGTTGAGAGCAGCATGACTGCTATTGTTGAAAAAATAAGTTTCTTCATTTTCATGAATGTTATTTGTTAAAAATCAATTTTTAATCCGAATACATATGATTTTGTATTCGGCATATTGAAGTAGTCAAGACCCTGTGCATTGAATGCACCCATAAGGTTGGTTTCAGGATCGATACCCTCATAAGGAGTGGAAAGCCAAAGGTTCCTGCCTGTGGCATAAACACTCATGTTCCTGAATATGTCTTTGCTGATAACCCTGCCCAGATCATAGGTGAGTGTAATCTCCCTCAACCTTACCCAGTCTGTTTCCTGAACAAACTGCTCCTGTGCCGGGCTGGCTCCTCCCCCGATGTTTGAATAATAATACTGAGAGTAAATACTCTGTATGTCATTGACTGCTCCTGAAGAAATAATCTCCCCGTCTTCAATGTGCCCCTTTACTCCTTCAAAAACAACAGACTCGCCCCTGTTTTCAGTAACTTTTGCAACTCCGAAACCGATCATTCTCGATATTGTTCCGTTCCACATTATCCCGCCATTCTTGATATCGAACAGGAAGGTCAGCCCTAATCCCTTGTAATTTAAATCACTGCCAATACCCATGAGCCAGTTTGGTGCAATTCCTCCGAGCGATTTCATAGTTTCATCCTTAATCGGATAACCATAACCCGAGCTTGCTGGATCATCATTAATTATGACCCTACCCTGATCATCCTTGTAGAATCCTGTGCTGAACATGCTTCCGTAAGGTTCACCTGCAACAACATTTATTGTGCTTCCTGTGAAACCTCCAAGTCCAATATCTGTTACACCCGGAGCCAGGGAAAGTACCTTATTGTTGTTTTTAGAAAAGTTGAAGTTAATTGCCCAGTTAAAATCTGTTGTGGAAACAGGAACAATATTGGCCATAAGTTCCACCCCGACATTCTCCATTGTGGCTGCATTTGTATATTTTGCGTTATAGCCCGAGCTTCCGGTTACAGGAACACTTATAAGAAGATCCCTGTTCTGGTTATTGTAATACGACACATCGAAATTGATTCGGTTGTTCAACAGTTTCACCTCGAGGCCCAGTTCCCTCGAAAGCAACGATTCAGGCTTGATTGTGGGATTCGTAAGGGTGTTGGTGGGAATAAATCCTGCAACTCCGTTGAACGGGAATGAATCACCTGTTCCCCATCCGTCAGTAATCGTGGCAATTGTGAAAGTATTAACAATATTATAGGGTGTTGCGTGGTTGGCTATCTTCGCATATGAAGCCCTTAATTTACCATACGACAGGAAATCATTGTCTTTAAGTCCGGGTAATTCACTGAATATAAATCCAATACTTGCTGAAGGAAAGAAAAAGCTGTTTCTTCCTTCCGGCAGTGTTGTGGACCATTCATTACGACCGGTAAAACCGAGATATACAAGGTTCCTGAATGAAAACTGAACATCAGCAAAGAGTGCTGCAGTGCGGTATTTTGTTGTATTCTCCCTTACAAGCTGCGAGGAAGTATTTGACATGTGGTAAAAATCAGGCACAACAAAACCATTACCCTGGGTATAAAGCTGCTGTGTATGGCTCATGAACATATTCTGGCCCAGCGTCAGATTGGTTGAAAAACCTTCGAAAAGCTCCTTACTGTAATTCAGTGTAAGGTCAGAGTTCAGATTATTGCTGTAATGAAAATCTTCCTCCTGCTGTCCGTCAGGAATGTTTGCCGACATCAGGGCAGTATGGCCCTTCCTTTTATCAAAATAGACATCATCACCCAGCCTGTATGTGAGTGTCAGGTCGGTAAGCGGATTATAAACAACCTGGGCATAACTAATTATACGGTCAACCTGATCGCGCATCTGGTTTTTGTTAACAGTCCAGTATGGATTATCATAACCTGCATAGCGCCTTGGTGTGCCTGAACCATCCTGTATTATATATGAATCCTCATACTTGTACCCGTCTTTCCCATGACCATTGCTGTTATCAAATGCAGGAGTGCATCTCAGAAGACTAAGCATTACGCCTGAGGTATTTGATCCCTGTTGGACCCTTACTCCTCCCGAGCTTATGTAGTTGGCACTGGCGGATACTTTTACCTTTTTCCCGAGGTTCGTCTCCCCGACAAGTTTTACTGAAGTCTTGGAGAAAGTGTTCCGTGGAATTATACCATTTGATGAGTTGTTCCCGAATGAAAGGAAGAAATTTGCATCCTTGTTCCCTCCTGATACAGATACGCTGTTGTTGAAGGTGGTACCTGTCTGGAAGAAATCGCCTGCATTATCATAAGCAATGCCGAGAAGGTCCTGACGGGCAGTCGGGTTTGAAGCCAGAACAAGCCTCCCGTTTCTGTCACGCCAGTAATCAGTTGCTCCGTCAAACCTGAGATCAGAAATCCGTGGGCCCCAGGAGCTCGGAGTTGTTGTTCCATAGACACCATTGTTTCCCTGGGCATACATCATCTGCATCTCAGGAAGCTTGTTTACCTTGTCAAAAGCAACTGAGGATGCCAGGCTCACATTAAGGCGACCACCTGTATCCTTGCCCTTTTTTGTTGTAATTATTATTGCTCCGTTACCTGCACGCATACCGTACAAGGCTGTTGCAGCTCCTCCCTTCAATACTGAAATTGTTTCAACATCATCCGGGTTCAGGTCTATTGCCCTGTTGGAATAATTGTATCCCTGAGTCAGGTTATTCTGCAGGTCATCAGGGTTACCTGAATAATCCATTGAGTTGTCAATCGGAACTCCATCAATAACAAACAGCGGCTGGTTGTCGCCGGTTATTGAGTTTTGACCGCGGATGTTGATGAATGAGGCCGCTCCAAGCGCACCGGCAGAGCTTGTAATATTCACACCTGCAACCTTTCCGGTAATTGCAGATAACACATTTCCTGTCCTTGCATTGTTTATCTTGTCTCCCTGAACATCCTGGACTGCATATCCAAGCGATTTTTTCTCACGGGAAATACCGATCGCAGTAACAACAACCTCATCGAGCCCGAGTACATCAGGTTCCATAATTACATCAATGAGACTTTTTCCAGCCAGTTGTACCTCCTGCTTTCTCATGCCTATGTATGAAAAAGCCAGGCTTGTTGTGTTCTCAGGTACTATCAGCGTAAACTTGCCATCAATACCTGTTGTTGTTCCAATAGTGGTTCCGGGTACCGAAACAGACACCCCGGGCATCAGGCCCTCTCCGGGAACTGATGAAGTAACCGTCCCGGAAACCGTCTTTTGCTGACCTGCTGCTGACAACAGCACTCCGCAAAAAACGAAAAAGATCAAGAGAATTCTTCTCATAGCTTAAGTATTAGGTTAACAAAAAATAAATGAATCCAAGGATACCCCCGTATTCATCAGAGGCAGAGCTCTTCATTCTAAGAGCAATTTATAACAGCATGGTGTTAAATTTTTAACACAATTAACGATCTGCAGCTCTGACTTGACAAATGTCATGTTTTGATCAACAGTTTAATTTATCAACACGGTGTGAAATGCACAGGATTCTTAATCCATTTTTGCCTATTTTTACAACAATTATTTATAAAAATTCCTATGTCAGGTTTCGCTCACTTACATGTTCATACTCAGTACTCTATACTCGATGGAGCTTCAAGTATCCCGGTACTTATCGACAGGGCTAAAGCCCTTGGAATGGAGGCTATAGCAATTACTGATCACGGGAACATGTTCGGGGTCAAGGAATTTCACAATGCTGCAGTAAAAAAAGGTGTAAAACCAATTATCGGATGCGAAATCTATGTTGCAAAAAGATCTATCAGTGAAACAAATGTTAAGGAGGACCGCTCAGGTGACCACCTTATACTTCTCGCAAAAAACCTTACAGGCTATAAAAACCTCATAAAGCTTGTATCAATTGCCTGGATAAAAGGCTTTTACTACAAACCTAGGATTGACAAGGAACTGCTGCGGAAATACAGCGGGGGGCTTATTGCATCTTCGGCATGCCTTGCCGGGGAAATCCAGGATGAGATACTGAATGGCACAATGGCAGGTGCAGAAGAAGCACTCAAAACATACATGGATATCTTCGGCGATGATTTCTACCTTGAAATACAGCGCCACGAAACTTATGATCCTGAAGCCGACAGGTCTGCCTTCCCTCTGCAACAGAAAGTTATAGAAGCTTTCCGGAAACTTTCAGTAAAGCATAATGTAAATATAATAGCCACAAATGATGTCCACTTTATTAATGCCGACGATGCAGAAGCTCACGACAGGCTTATATGCATAAATACAGCAAAGGACATTGATGATCCAAACCGGCTGAGATATTCAAAACAGGAATACCTCAAGAGCGAGGAGGAGATGAGGGCAATATTCAGTGATATTCCTCAGGCAATAGACAATGTTGCCGGACTTGTTGAGAAAATTGAGAAATACAAGCTCGATTCCGATCCCATAATGCCTGATTTCCAACTTCCTGAGGGCTTTGCTGACAACGATCAGTACCTGCGCCACCTTGCTTACAAAGGTGCAGAGGAACGCTGGGGAACCCTTACAAATGAACATACCGAAAGACTTGACTTCGAGCTTGAGACTATAGCTAAAATGGGCTTCCCTGGATATTTTCTCATTGTGCAGGATTTTCTCAGGGCAGCAAGGGAAATGGGCGTTTCTGTTGGTCCGGGAAGAGGCTCTGCTGCCGGATCGGTTGTAGCTTATGCCCTTAAAATAACAGATATTGACCCTATTAAATATGGTTTGCTGTTCGAGCGCTTCCTTAACCTCGACCGCATTTCAATGCCCGATATTGACATAGACTTCGATGAGGATGGCAGGGAGGAAGTACTGAAATATGTTGTAAACAAGTATGGGCACGACAAGGTTGCACATATTATAACATTTGGCTCCATGGCTGCTAAAATGGCTATCAGGGATGTTGCCAGGGTACAGAAACTTCCTCTGCCTGATGCCGACCGCCTTGCAAAACTTGTTCCTGAAAGGCCCGGAGTCACTCTTTCTGATGCCTATTCCGAAGTTCCGGAACTTGCAAAGGAAAAAGAATCATCAAACAAGCTCATCGCACAGACACTTCGCTATGCACAGGTGCTTGAGGGATCAGTAAGGCAGACAGGTGTGCATGCATGCGGAATAATAATCGGAAAAGATTCTCTCGATAATTACATCCCCCTGTGTACTGCAAAGGATACCGATCTCTATGCCACTCAATACGATGGCAGTCATGTTGAGTCAGTCGGACTCCTCAAAATGGACTTCCTCGGACTCAAAACACTGTCAATAATAAAGGATGCTGTTGAGAATATCAGGAAATCAAGAGGCATAACTATTGATATTGAGCATCTTCCCCTTGAGGACCAGAAGACTTATGAGCTTTTCAGCAATGGTGAAACAACCGGTATTTTCCAGTTTGAATCACCCGGAATGAAAAGATACCTTCGCGATCTGAAACCCAACAGACTTGAGGACCTGATAGCAATGAATGCCCTCTACAGGCCCGGTCCCATGGAATATATCCCCAGGTTTATCAGGAGGAAACACGGACTGGAAAAGATCGATTCACCCATTCCGGTAATGGAAAAATACCTTGAGGACACTTACGGTATTACTGTTTATCAGGAACAGGTTATGCTCCTTTCTCAGGAACTTGCCGGATTCACAAAGGGACAGGCCGACTCGCTGCGAAAGGCAATGGGTAAAAAGAAACGGTCGATAATGGACGAGATGAAGGTCATGTTCCTAGAAGGCTGTGCAAAAAAAGGATATGATGAGGCTGTTGTAAATAAGATATGGTCCGACTGGGAAGCCTTTGCCCAGTATGCTTTCAATAAATCACATTCAACCTGCTATGCTCTTGTTGCTTTTCAGACAGGTTACCTGAAGGCTCATTATCCTGCTGAATACATGGCCGCTGTCCTAAGCAGGAACATTAACGATATCAAGAAGATAACAACTTTCATGGATGAAACCCGCAGGATGGGAATTGAAGTCCTCGGGCCTGATGTGAACGAGAGCCATGTTAAGTTCACAGTTAACAAGGACGGAAACATCCGCTTCGGCCTCGGAGCAATAAAAGGTGTGGGTGAGGCTGCCGTTCTGCAGCTCATTGAGGAAAGGGAGAAAAATGGCTTGTATGCTGATATTCATGATCTTGTGGAAAGGGTGAACCTTAATTCCCTTAACAAGAAGAACCTTGAAGCTATGGCTGTTGCAGGTGCTTTGGATTGTTTCAGCTCCATTTCAAGGGCGCAGTATTTCGCACTCGACTCTAAAGGAAGCAGCTTTATTGAGAGCATAATCCGCTACGGGAACAATGCAAAAACAGTAAAGAATTCATCACAGCATTCACTCTTTGGCGATTCCGGAGGTTTCGATATGGTCAAGCCTGAACCTGCCCGCTGCCCCGACTGGCCAAAACTTGAAAAGCTGAATAAGGAAAAAGAGGTCATTGGAATCTATCTTTCCTCCCATCCTCTTGATGACTTCAAACTTGA
>CAZEYY010000035.1:17083-19835 GCA_964516485.1 uncultured Rikenellaceae bacterium | reverse complement strand
AAGAGGTCATTGGAATCTATCTTTCCTCCCATCCTCTTGATGACTTCAAACTTGAGATAAGCACCTTCACAACAGCAACTCTTGCTGACCTGCAAAACCTTCGCGACTGGCTCGACAGGGATGTTGTTGTTGCAGGGATGGTTACAGACACAAGGAACGGCATCGGCAAAAACGGTAAGCCTTACGGTTCCTTTACAGTACAGGACTATTCTGACTCTTTCCGATTTATGCTCTTTGACAAGGATTATATTGAAAACAGCAAATATTGCACTATTGGATATTACCTGCTTATCAACGGAAGAGTACAGGTTAGAAAATTCAGGGAAGATGAGATCGAATTGAAGATCAAAAAGATCACCCTGCTCTCAAGTGTTAAGGATGAGCTTATTAAATCTGTAACACTTAAAATAGATCCTGCTGACATTACAAATGAAATGATAAGGGAACTCAAGGAGCTTGTATCAGCAAATAAAGGGGAAACTGAATTGCGCTTTGTCTTCCAGAATGCCGAAGACAAAATATCATTGCCCATGTTTTCAAGGAGTTACAAGATAAGACTCAACAATGACCTGATTTCGTTCCTCGATGACTTTCCCGGCATAGAATATAAAGTTAATTAGCTATCTTTGCAGTTTTAAATAAAAAGTGATTTATGGCAATAGCAGTAGATGATCAGAACTTCGATGAAATCGTTGTAAAATCAGGTAAACCCGTAATGGTTGATTTCTGGGCAGAATGGTGCGGACCTTGCCGCATGATTGCACCGATAGTTGAAGAGATTTCAAAAGAATATGCCGACAGGGCCGTTGTTGCAAAATGTGATGTTGACAACAGTCCGGGTGTTGCAGCAAAATACGGAATAAGAAATATTCCCACTGTGCTCTTTTTCAAAGACGGGAAAGTTGCTGACAAGCAGGTTGGTGCTGTTCCCAAAAATAATTTCCTTACCAAGCTGAACGCCCTGCTATAAGCAATAATAAGATGACAGTTTGCATTTTTGCCTCTTCAAGCAGCCGGATTGACAATGAGTATTCACTGGCAGCCGGTGAGCTGGGAAAGCTGCTTGCAGAGGCAGGAATGGATGTTGTTTTTGGCGGTGGCGGAATCGGCCTTATGGGCAGGCTAGCCGATTCAGTTTTATCAAACAACGGCAGTATCACCGGTGTAATCCCTGGTTTTATGAAAGAGGAGGGCTGGGACCATCACGGTGTTACTAAAATGATCGTCACTCACGACATGGGTGAGAGGAAAAGGCAGATGTTCGCTCTTGCTGATGCTGTTGTTGCCCTTCCCGGAGGAGTTGGAACCCTTGAGGAACTAACTGAAGCAATTACACTTAAGCAACTTGGCCTCTTCAAAGGATCTATAATAATTCTCAATACACGGGGTTTTTATAATACCCTCATCCGCTTTCTTGAAGAGCTGATTGATGGTCAGTTTTTGAGATTTGAACATAAGGGTATATGGCAGCTTGCATCCACCCCTGAAGAGGCTGTCGGATTACTTCTTAAAAACGAACCCTGGATCCACGATCCGAGAAGTATAGCAAAAATCTAGTTCTCAGGTATTTTAGTGCCTATCATCATAATATCATCTACCTGATCCAGATCGCCTTTCCATTCAAGTATCTCTTTCTCAAGCCTTGCCTTCTGCTCCATAACAGGAAGATTCCATATCTCAGAAAGAACACGTTTTACATTATTGGTCTTAAATTTCTTTATCTCTGCTGAGCCAAACTGGTCGGCATAGCCATCGGAACTCATATAGAGCATGTCGCCGGGCTGAACATCCACAACCTGGTTAGTGAAGTTTTTCTTTTCATCCATAGTTGTCATCCCGATCGGGAAGCGGTCACCTTTATATGTGAAAACTTCACCTTTTCTGACAACATATAGAGGATTGTAAGCACCCGCATATTCAACCCTTCCGGTCTTTCTCTCAATAGCGATAAGCGCCAGGTCCATTCCATCCATTATTGCCTTCTCATGACGCTGCAGAAGAGCTTTCATAACCTCAACATTAAGCTGATCGAGTATGGCAGCAGGCCTTGTAAGTCCATACTCCCTGACAACCTTGCTGAGCGAGTTGTGCCCTATTATCGACATGAATGCACCCGGTACTCCGTGACCGGTGCAGTCAACTGCTGCAATGAACAGCCAGTCGCCGTTATCATGCATCCAGTAGAAATCACCGCTGACAATGTCCTTTGGCATGAAAAGCACGAAAGTATCCTTGAATGATTCCTCCTTAGGCAACATTGCCCTCTGTATCCTTTCGGCATACCTTATGCTTGCAGTTATATCCCTGTTCTTTTCCTCAATAATAAGGCTCTTCTGAACAACCTCCGCTGTTCTCTCACGCACCTTCTCTTCAAGTATCATTTTCTCCCTGATGAGATTGCGCTCCCTTATCTGTATGTATGCAATTATTATTATAAGGATCAGGATTATCGAGATGAGAATAAACCACCAGGTGAGATAGAAGGGAGGCTTAATCATGAAGCTGAATGTTACAGGTTCCCTGTTCCATATACCCTGGCTGTTATTTGCAAGAACCTTAAAGGTGTACTTGCCGGGTGACAAACCGGAATAAATAGCCTGGGTCTGGTCAGTAACAGGCCTGTAACCGGGATCGGCACCCTGAAGCTGAACCTTGTACCTTACAACTTCAGGATTTGTGAGGCAGATACTGTAGTAGTCAAAAAGTATTGATTTCTCCCTGAAACTGAGCTTCATCCCTGCCTTCATCTCCC
>CAZEYY010000035.1:0-16983 GCA_964516485.1 uncultured Rikenellaceae bacterium | reverse complement strand
TCAAAAAGTATTGATTTCTCCCTGAAACTGAGCTTCATCCCTGCCTTCATCTCCCTTGGTTCATAATTAACCCTCATACCCATAATATGAGTCAGTGGCTGAAGCGACTCCGTTGAGGACTTTTCAGGATTAAGCCTTGTGGCTCCGTTGGCAGTCCCGAACCAGATAGAGCCGTCAGCTGCTTTAAAAACAGCATGCTGCTTTGTTTCTATGCCCGGGAATCCGTTTCTCTCGGTGTATGAAAAGATCTGCTGGGTTTCAGGAATGAACCTGTTAAGCCCTGAATTGGTACCGATATAAATACTTCCGTCATCCCCGCTCGTGAGAAGGTTAATGTTATTTGAAAGCAAACCATCAAGCTGTGTGACATTTGATACTATAGAATCATTGCGCAATCCTATAAGTCCCTCACTCGTTCCTATCCACAGGATACCCTTTTTGTCCATTACAAGAGCCTTCGGAACAGTTCCCGATAACTTCCGCACGCGCCTGAATTTATCTTCAGATGCAGTATATTTTATTAGACCCGGTTTCCCTCCCATGCTCTCGGCGCCAATCCACATATTGCCATCCGGATCATTATAAAGAACTGATATCGGGCCAATTATAAGACTATCAAGAAAATTGTACCTTTTAAAGTTCGACTGCCCGGCAGTACCAACAGCTATCCCGTCAACAGTGCCTATCCATAAATTATTCTTCCGGTCAATTTCGAGGGCTTTCACCTGTCCCCCTGTATACATTGATGAATTAACTTCAGGTTGTGCCTCGAACTTTGCGGTTTTCATATTGTACATCATCACACCACCTGAATTTGCCCCTATCCAGAGATTACCATCAAGGTCCTCATGGAAAAACCGTATATCCTTGAAAATAAGGTTATTCTTTTCATTATAAATTACTGCCGGCTTATCCGAACCAGGAATAAACCTTGAAATTCCTGCAATAGTACCGAGCCATACAGCACCTGACTGATCCTGGTATATTGCATTCACATTGGGATCCGGAAGAAGATCCGGCTTATTGAATGAAACAAAGGCGTCTCCTTTGTAGATTGTCAATCCATTATTCTGGTCAGCAATAAGAATATTCCCTTCAACATCCTCCATTATATCATAAATTCTTGTCGGGATAAAACCGTTTTTCTGATTGAAAACAGTAACCCTGGTACTGTCGAACATCACAACACCTCCGTCGAATGTTCCCACCCACATACGTCCCAGCCTGTCCTCCTCAAAACATGAAACCCAGTTACTTGCAGCGCCAAGGCGTATAAGGTCTATAATCTCCATACGGCTTTCTGACATCAGGTATTTATAAACGCCTCCGTTATAAGTACCGAACCAGATATTGCCCTTGCTGTCTTCCTTAAGACAGGTGGCATTAAAGTAGGTTGTCATGTGAGGCATGCGGTAATTCTCAAATTTCCCTTCCTCACTGTTATACCTCCTCATTCCGTAATCAGCCACGCAGATAAATGAGCTGTCCCTGTTTATTGTATGTCCGAAGATCTGATCGCTTAACCCGTCTTTGCCCCTGAACTGTTTAGCTTTAATTTCAGTAATGTTCTTAATTGGAAAATCAGCCAGAAGGGCTCCGTCGCCTGCTGATGTGAACCATATCTTATCTCCAATCTGGGCAATTGAGGTAATGTCTCCTTTCAGGGTAATTGAGTCGAAGGCTGCCTTTTCGAATATTGTACCATTATAACGCGTCACACCTCCGTAAAGATGGCCGAACCAGATATTCCCTTCCGCATCCTCACAAATCGATCTCACCCCGCTTGGTGATAGACTGTCACGCGAGGTGAAATTTTCGAACTTCCTTCCGTCAAACCGGGAAAGGCCGTTTGCAGTTCCCAGCCAGATATAATCCTTAGAATCCTGGAGAAGGGTATAGACCTTCTGTTCGCTAAGACCCTGCTTAATACCGTAATTATCAAAGAAATAGTCCTGTGCGCCAGCCGGAATAACGGCAACAGACCAAAACAGGAACAGCCAGACATATCTCCATGTCTGGCTCCTGGTGAGTTTTATGTGTGACATACAATATCTATTTTGCAATAAAGAAGAATGTTCCGTTCATATCTTCCAGTCCCTGAATCTTCCCAAATTTGGGTTTCTGCCCGGTTTCCGTAGCAACAGCTGCTGTTACGGATTTCACAATACTTTCTATCGGGACACATGCATTTTTATTGTTCAGAAGAGTATTCGCAAATGTTGATGTGAATTTTGAATTGTCAACTGCCAGCTCATAGCCGGCTGAAGAAAAGACCTGTGCTGACTTCAGTCCTGCAACAGTTGTATTGTTGCATGCAGGTTCTTCATTTGCCGATCGCATTGCTGTGTAGAAGCCCGGACCCGATTCGCAGGCATCAGAGACAACAAGGGTATGAACCACAACTTCACCATAACCCTGAAGGCCGGCTTTAAGTCCGTTTATGTTGAAATAGGTGAATTCATCATCCCTCTTTGCATCAACAGGAATCCAGTAGCCGACATCGTTTATGAACTTGCCATGACCTGCATACCAGACCATAAGCGATTTAACCTGGTTCTTCTTGACAAGGTCGCGGAGCTCAATGCTGAAATAACGTTCCATTTCAGCCTTAGTCATGTCCTTCTTGTGTATTACATTATGCACCTGATAGTTAGCCAGAGCGCGCTGTATTGTTGCAACATCCTTGATAGGTCCATCCAGGCTTGCAAAGGTTTCATAGCTTGAATTTTCAATGAAAACAACCCAGGTCTTGCCCATTGGATTGTTAGCGGCAATATCTGCTCCTTCCCTGTTAAAGTTGAATACTGTTTCCTGCTTGTTGCCATGGATATCCTCTGCAATGACAGTGAACCTGCTCATGTTTGAGACATCAAGGATAGCAGTGAAGGAAGGATTCATCTCATCTCTTCTGTAACTTGCCGTTACATCACCTATTGTGATTGATTTAATCTGGCTGGCGTCACTTATCTTTCCCTGAATAGCTATATTCGGATTGTTCGAATCAAGATAGACCTGCCCGTCTTCAGTTGTATATGGAGCGATGATTGCAATTGAAGGAGGATCTATTTCAGTACGCTTAATTGGATAAACTAGCATTTTTTCATTATCATAGTCGTCCTTAGCAAGAATTGTGATCTTGTCGGTACCTGTAAGGTCAATATTTGACAAGAACTCACTTTCCCCGTTTTTCCCGGCTGCAGTTGAGACAGGGCCATTATTGATCGTTACCATTTTAAGCTTGCTCTTGTCCTTTATTTTTCCGGAAATAAGCAAGGCTGCCTTATCACCTCTTATTTCAATTGTATCCTTTACAGGCACAGGACTTACAAGAGTGATTTCAGGCGCAACTTTCTCCCTGTTAAGCTCATATAGTCGTGCCTCAGCATCTTTCAGCATCCTCCTGGCCTTCGGATCGTCCTCGGAAAGTACGGTGATCTTCGCATAGTCGTCCATAGCCTTCTCGTAATTCATTATCTCCTCATACGATTTTGCCCTGGCAAAATATCCGTCAGGATCATTCTGGTTAAGAGCAACATATTTTGAAAAATCGGCGATCGCATTAGTATGCTGGTTAAACTCCTGGTAGTAAGTACCCCTTACCATGTAAAAACCTGCATTATTCGGGTCAATAAGTATGTTCTTTGAAAGGTCATTTATTGCATTTGGATAATCAAGATTCTTCTTGTATATCCTGCTTCGCATCAGGTAAGCATCAGTGTTCCTTTCATCATTTTTGAGTACTTCATTGCACTGGTTCAATGCCTCTGCAGTATTTGAATTCAGCAGAAGTTCAGCCAGTGCAAGACGCGGTTCTGCAAGCTTTTTATCCTTTGAGATCGACTTTTCAAACTCCTTTTTTGCCAGAACATCATTGGTAAGCTTTCTGTAAACGATTCCGCGGTAATAGAAATTCATCGGAGAATCGTCAATAGCTACAGCTGTATCAGAAACCTTTAGCGCCTGGTCAAACTTTTCCAGAGCCAGCAGGGTAATCACCTTTTCAGGGTAAGCCTTGCCATTTCTCTTATCAAGCGCTGTGGCCCTGTTCAGGGCTTTCAGAGCTGCTTCATAATTACCAAGCTTATTTCCTATGAAGCCCAGGTCGATGTATGATTCAACGTTTTTTGCATCAAACACTATAACCTTTTCAAAGTCAGCCTGTGCTTCTGAATACTTGTTCTGCTTCAGATAAGCGTCTCCCCTTGCATGATAGTAATCAGCATTTGCGGGCTCCAGTCCTATAGCGCTTGTAAACTGGACTACTGCATCTTCATACTTCATGCCTTCCATGAATTCATTTCCTGCTTTGAAATACTTCTTCCCGTTTTGCCCGGAAGCAGCTGCAAAGAGGAATGCCATAAAGGCTGTCAGAAATAGAATCTTTGATTTCATATCGTTGGTTTATATAATTTTTCCCATCCTGAATGTCAAAATTACGAATTTATATTCACAATATCAATCTCATTATGAGGCGTTGAAGTCGCGTAAATATACATCCAGCACGCTTTTACTGAAGCTGCTCTGCCTACTGTGCCTCATTCCTTTCAGTTCAGGGGCTTTTACTCCTCCTCCAAAAACCTGATGTCCCGTAAAAATCCTGGCTTCATCCCATAATCCCAGTGAGATAAAGTGATTATGTACTTCACTTCCCCCTTCAATAAACAATGAACTGATATTCCTGTTCCACAGGTAAGAAGCCACCTGTTCTGCAGCGGGAATACCTTCTTCAAGCCTGATTTTCAATCCATCGGGCAAGGCACAATCATTTGATAAAGTAAACACAATATATGTGCCAGGAGGCTCTGAAAAAGCTGAATTTTGACCAACAGCACCTGAGCGTGAAAGAATGAGCTTTAAGGGTTGATTACCAGTCCATTCTCTTACATTAAGCTGCGGATTATCAGCCCTTATCGTCCCCGCCCCGGCCAGGATTGCCTGCTCCTGTGATCTCCACTTGTGAACAAGCACCTTTTCAGGATTCCCGCTTATCCAGACAGGCTTGTTTTCCATTTTCCCATCCCTTGGCTCATCGATAAAACCGTCAGCGCTCATGGCCCATTTAAGAGTAATATAAGGTCTTCTCTTTTCATGAAAAGTAAAAAACCGCCTGTTAAGGTAACGTGATTCATTTTCCATAATGCCCGTCCTCACCTCACATCCGGCTTCCCTGAGCTTCGCTATTCCCCTGCCTGATACTTTATCACTTGTGTCATTAGCTCCGACAACAATTTTCCTTATACCTTCAGATATTATCCGGTCAGCACAGGGAGGTGTCTTCCCGTAATGGGAACATGGTTCAAGATTAACGTAGATAGTTGAATTTTTCAACAGTGATCTGTCTCTGACCGAATCAATTGCAGACACTTCAGCGTGTGGTCCTCCTGCCTTCAGGTGATAGCCTTCTCCTATTATCCTGCCTTCATGAACAATAACTGCTCCCACAAGGGGATTCGGATACGTAAGTCCCTCAGCCTTCATCGCCAGATCGAGACAGCGCTGCATGTATTTTATGTCGTCTTCCCGAACCATTCAACTCAAATTGCTAATTTTGACAAATGGGTATGAAGATACAAACAATAAGACAGATCAGACTACTGATTCAGGAGGAGTTACGTGACCTGTATCCTGAAGCTGAAATATCTGCCCTGACTAATCTGATATTGAAGACTATATTTAAGGACCTGAAGTTGCATCAGATTCATGAAGGCGCCACAGAAATCACCGATGGAAATTATTCTGCCATATCTAAGATAGTGTGCGAACTGAAAAAGGGAAAACCAATTCAGTATATCATCGGCCATACGCTATTTTATAACTGCACAATTGAAGTGAACCGCAACACCCTTATACCCCGTCAGGAAACTGAAGAGCTTGTTGACCTCATTATAAGGGAAAACCCTGATTTCAGTGGAACAATTGCAGATATCGGAACAGGCTCAGGCTGTATTGCAATTGCCCTTGCTGCAAATCTTCCCGGTTCCTCAGTAACAGCAACTGATATCTCCGCAAAAGCGCTTGAAACTGCCCGCCGTAATGCCATTATAAACAGGGTCAATATCACATTCCTTGAAGATGATATCCTGGAAAAGACTGATAAACAGGGAATAAGTGCAGGCATTATAGTAAGCAATCCCCCGTATATAAGATCTTCCGAAAAAAAATACATGCACAGGAATGTTCTTGAGCATGAACCGGCAGGCGCCCTCTTCGTGGATGACAGCGATCCACTGAAATATTACAGGGCAATACTGGCACGGGCTGAAAAATGGCTTGACTCACAGGGAAAGATCTACTTTGAGATAAACGAAGCCCTGGGCTGCGAAATGAGTAAATTGATGCACCTTTCAGGCTACAGTGAAATAATTGTTGTGAAGGATCTGAACGGAAAAGACAGAATAGTAAAAGGCAGAAAAAATGGCTGAAAATGAACTATATAAAACGGCTCTTGCAAATTCAATGGCCTTGTGTTCACAGCGTGAATACTGCAGGTCGGACATTGAAGAAAAGCTTCAAAAATGGGGAGTGAACAATGCTGACTGCCAGAAAATAATAAACACACTCACCAATGAGAATTTTATAAATGAAGAACGTTATGCCAGGGCTTTTGTGAATGACAAGTTCAGACATAACAAATGGGGAAAAATAAAAATTTCTTATCACCTCAGGGCCAGAAAAATATCACCTCAGGCAATAAATGATGCTCTTGAATCAATTGACAATGAACAGTATATAAGCACAATTAAAATGTTGATTGAAGGACATAAAAAATCAGTCAGGGCAAAAAACGATTATGACCTCAGGGCCAGGCTGCTCCGTTTCGGACAGTCAAGGGGCTTCGAAAGCAGCCTTCTTTATGATATTCTGAATGATACTGACTAGAAAATGCCTTTCAGGATATTCATTATGAAAGGCCAGAACGAGACAAGGAATAGCAGCCCGGAAGCAACTGAATCATAAATAATAAGCTGTGACCTGTTTTCCGGCCGTCTGACAGAGAGCCTCAGAAAATCGATCCGGAAAACAAGCTGGGAGAGAAAGAAAAGGAATACTCGCATTCCGTTCTGATTCCATTGATATGCTTCGGCAATCCTTCCCCTGACAATAAGCGAGAAACTGTGTGAGAGTCCGCATGAAATGCAGGGCTGGCCGGTTATTTTTTCATGAACACATGCAACAGGGTATTTATCCCCGTCGGGTGAAAAAATGCCGGAGTAAGCCATTACAGCTATTATTACTCCGGCAAGTGTAAGATTTATTATATGATAAGGCTCTTTTGCAAGCCCTGAAAAATATCCGTTCAGATTACTGTTATTTCTGAATGATGCCATCCTTTCCTTCTTACTGAAGAGTATCGGCCGGCGGTGTCAATCCTTCCAATTCTTCAAGCTTCTTTTCCTTGTCTTTTCCTTTTGTTGAGGCATTTATCTCAACCTTGTCGCCATTGCTCTCTATTTTTATCGAAATATTCTCATCTTCAAGGTCCTTAATCACATCATCCTGAACATCTTTTACAATATTCTGGATCTCATCCGGCCATTTGTCAGCCTTCTTAGCGATTTCGCTTGCAACAAAGATCTGTGATATTGAAATCAATGATGCTAAAACTCCGATTATGAGTCCGGCCAGCTGGAGCCCTTTTGGTGAATTTGTTCTTGATGCCTGCGACAAACCCACTGAAGCAAGTATTATTGCAATAATACCCGGGACAAGTGCAATAAGTCCCACACAGGGAATAACTGCAAGTACAAATGTGATTATCGCTGTGATCAGGGCTGCAATTCCCAGGTTCTGTCCGTTGTTGTTTCTTACCTCTTCCATGATATTCCGTTTTTATTATTTTTCCTTTCCTCCGAGGATATTAACCATATCCTGTTCCAAAGACGTCAAAGGATTCTCAATGATGCGTCCGGCTTCAATATTATTTTTATAAAAAATGAAAGTCGGTACCCTCTCAATGCTTAGTTCTTCATAGCCGCCTACCGGTGAAAGTTTCTGATCATCAACGCCAATGAAGGTCACAGAATCTCCGGGGAAATTCCAGATATCAAGAATTCTGAGAAAGGCCGGAACCTGCTTCCTGCTGTCGGGGCACCAGGTACCCATCACAATCTTTATTGTCAGGCCACTGTGAGGTATGTCAAGCAGCCTGTTAAGCCATTCTGTGCTGAGCTGATACTCATCATATTTTGAGGTGAACCACTCCGAATGAGGGCTCTGTGTTATCTGTCCACGTCTGAAATAGCCAAGCACCCAGGTCGACTGTTCAGAGAATTTTGCAAACTGTTCAGCAGCCTTATCCTGTGCAGAAACAGGAGGTGCAATATAACCTGTAAGAGCAACGAAAGCAGTCAGTATCAGCAATTTTTGAGGCTTTTTCATGAAGCAAATATTAACAATTATTCGCAAATAATGCTATTCGTATGTAAGAATAAGTATCTCAAGTATCTGACGGGCGGCTTTTGCCACTGATGTGCCCGGGCCAAAAATAGCAGCCACGCCGGCATCATACAGAAACCTGTAATCCTGCGGCGGAATGACTCCTCCGGCAATTACAAGTATGTCTTCCCTGTCAAGTTTCCTTAGCTCCTCAATAACCTGCGGAACAAGTGTCTTATGTCCTGCGGCAAGGCTGGATACTCCAAGTATGTGTACATCATTTTCCACCGCCTGCCTTGCGGCCTCAGCAGGAGTCTGGAACAGCGGGCCGATATCAACATCAAAGCCTATATCGGCATAACCTGTCGAAACGACCTTCGCTCCGCGGTCATGACCATCCTGTCCCATTTTTGCAATCATAATCCTGGGTTGCCTTCCCTCTTTTCTTGCAAACCTTGCAACAAGGGCTTTAGCTTCATTATAGTCATTATCTGCTTTATATTCAGATGAATAGACTCCTGATATTGTTCTAATCACGGCTTTGTACCTCCCGGCAATTTTTTCACAAGCATAAGAAATTTCTCCGAGGCTCGCTCTTTTTGAAGCAGCCTCAACAGCATATTCAAGCAGGTTTCCCTCGCCGGTCTGAACGCATCTTGTCAATGCTTCCAGTGCAGCCTGGCACTCCTGCTCGTTTCTCTCAGAACGCAGTTTTGCAAGTCGCCTGATCTGCGAATCCCGCACTGCAGTATTGTCAACTTCAAGTGTTTCAAGAGGATCTTCCTTCCATAAGCGGTATTTATTTGTGCCGACAATAGTCTGCACCCCCGAGTCTATTCTTGCCTGGGCCCTGGCTGCTGCTTCCTCAATCCTCATCTTCGGGATTCCTGATTCAACTGCTTTTGCCATTCCTCCGAGCTTCTCAACTTCCATGATGTGCTCCCATGCCCTGTGTGCCAGTTCATGCGTAAGTGTTTCAACATAATACGATCCGGCCCATGGATCAACAGCCCTGCATATATTTGTCTCCTCCTGCAGGTATATCTGAGTGTTGCGTGCGATGCGTGCAGAGAAATCTGTAGGCAGAGCGATTGCTTCATCAAGTGCATTAGTATGAAGGCTCTGGGTATGTCCGAGCGCCGCTGCCATAGCTTCTATGCACGTTCTTCCCACATTGTTGAAAGGATCCTGCTCTGTAAGGCTCCAGCCGGAAGTCTGGGAATGTGTCCTCAAGGCAAGCGACTTGGGATTTTTTGGCTTGAAGTCGCTGACGATCTTTGCCCATAACATCCTGGCTGCCCTCATTTTGGCTATTTCCATGAAATGGTTCATCCCGATAGCCCAGAAAAATGAAAGCCTTGGTGCAAAAGCATCAATATCAAGGCCCGATTTAATACCTGCCCGCAGGTATTCGAGCCCGTCAGCAAGCGTGTAGGCAAGCTCTATGTCGCATGTAGCGCCAGCCTCCTGCATGTGATACCCCGATATGCTTATTGAATTGAATTTGGGCATCCTGGCTGAGGTATACCTGAAAATATCAGATATTATCCTCATCGAAAATTCAGGAGGGTATATATAGGTATTCCTCACCATGAACTCCTTCAGTATGTCGTTCTGTATCGTACCTGAAAGTTCTTCATGTTTGGCGCCCTGTTCAAGTGCAGCAACAATATAAAAGGCCATTACGGGAAGCACTGCTCCATTCATTGTCATTGACACTGACATCCTGTTAAGCGGTATCTGGTCGAAGAGGATTTTCATGTCGAGAACTGAATCAATGGCAACACCCGCCTTCCCCACATCGCCTGTAACACGCTCATGATCTGAGTCATATCCCCTGTGAGTTGCAAGATCAAAAGCCACCGATAAGCCTTTTTGCCCGGCTGCCAGGTTGCGCCTGTAAAAGGCATTTGATTCTTCTGCTGTTGAAAAGCCGGCATATTGCCTGATTGTCCAGGGCATCATTGCATACATCCCTGAATAAGGGCCTCTGAGGAAGGGAGGAAGGCCGGCTGCATAATCAAGATGCTCCATCTCCTTCAGGTCATCACTTCCATATACGCTTTTTATCGGGATCATCTCAGGAGTATTCCAGCTCTTTGTTATCCTGTGTTCCTTCTCCCAGGATCTGTAACTTTTTGCCTCTGCTTTCAGTCCTGCAAGGTCGCCATATCTGAATTCCGGTCTCATAATCTATATGTTCAGCGGCCTGTTAACAGCCTTTTGTTAAATGATCCCAGTGTTTCAACGAGATCTGATTTAATATGTATAAAATGTTCTATGCCCTTTGCCTTCAGCTCTTCTGCACAGGGCGGATTGCCTGCAACAACAAAGATAGCCTTGCCCTTCAGAGCATTATAAGCTTCAGGTGCCAGTCCGGCGTATTCCTCATCGGAACTGCATAATACAACTATGTCTGCTTTACTTTCAAGAGCTGCCTTAACTCCGTCCGCGACAGATACAAAACCATCATTATCAATAGTAGCATAAGTGGCAACCCCGAAGAAATTCACAGCAAACTGCGAACGGGCCCTTCGCATTATCTTATCGCCGGTTGTAAGCATGAATACCTTTGGCTTCATGCCCGATTTCTCAACCTGCATCCTTATCTTCTCAATATCTTCCGAAGCCCTGAACTCAATAACAGGTTCTGTAAGTAAATCATCTCCCGGCTTTCTGCCTGCAAATGCAAGCCCGGCATCAGCATACTCTGAGGCCTTTTCTGTGGTATTAGGAAATTTATTTGTCCCCAGCAGCACAAGTTTACCTGAAGATGCATTCTTTTTCCTCCTGAGCCCGGCAGCAGCAAGCTCCTTCTGAAATGAGCCGGTTTTCATTGCTTCAAGCAGACCTCCGTTTTCCGAGATCTTTATAAATGTTTTCCAGGCCTTGTCGGCTATCAATGAAGTCAGATTTTCAATATAATATGATCCTGCAGCAGGATCAGCGACTTTGTCAAAATATGCTTCCTCCTTCAGTATCAGCTGCTGGTTCCTTGCAATCCTTTCCGAGAATTCGTCAGGCTTGCGGAACACTGTATCGTAGGGCTCAACAGTTACTGAATCAGCTCCCCCCAGAATTGCCGACATGGCTTCAGTCTGGGTTCTGAGCATGTTGACCCACGGATCGTAAACTGTTTTGTTCCACCTGTTTGTAACAGAGTGTATTTCCATTTTTATATCCTCATGCCCACCGGGAATGAATCCTTTAAGTATCAGAGACCACAGCATCCGTGCAGCCCTGAGCTTTGCAATTTCAGGAAAGTAATCAGGACCTGTTGAAAAACTGAACCTTATTTTTGAAGCTGCAAGGCGGGCGTCTATGTTCCTGTCAGTAAGCTGGGTGAGGTATTCGCTTCCCGCCGCAAGTGCATATACCAGTTCCTGCACGTAATCGGCTCCGGAATTGGCAGTATGTGAGGCATTCAGATGAATTGTCCTCATGAGGGGAAGATCCTCAGCCGACTGTGTAAGCTTTGCCAGGTAGTTCATCCCATCCTCAACGGGAATGCAAAGAGTGCCATTTGCCAGAAGTCTGCCCAGAGGATCTGCTTCAATAGCGCCACGAAGCTCATCAGGCTTCAGTTTACTGTCCTTCACAAGGCTTTTCAGGATTTCAAGGATTTCGGCTGCCCTTCCATTGCTGAAGAAGTTTATCTCTACAGCCCCGAGATGAATTCCATCAAGCAGCAGGTGAAGATTATTCAGGCTGATCGTGGCAGGATCATTTATTATAAACCCCAGGGAATCAATCCCTTTCATAAGAACCTCGATTGCTTTTTTATTTGCGGCTGAATAATCAGATACCTCAATATTCTGCCTTATAAGCCAGGAATTATCATGTATTTTTGTCCCGCGGTTATATGGGTACTGACCGGGGAGAGTATTTATGAAAGGCAGGTTTTCAGTATCCTCTCTCCTGTAAAAAGGCATCACATCGATCCCTTCACAGGCTTTCCAGATCATTTTCCTGCTGAAATCAGCTCCCTTCAGGTCTTCCCTTATCTTCTGCAACCAATCTTCAGTCGCCACCGGAGGGAACTGTTCAAAAAGTCTATCCTTCTTCACTTTACAGTTTACTTGTTCTTCTGATGCAAATTAATATCTTTCACTATTTACCGGTATATAAATTTTGTCATGTTCAGGCCGCGGATAAGGCTGTCAGCTTTTGCCTCCGAACTCCATAAGAAAGGCTTTCATGAAAGCGTTAAGGTCTCCGTCAAGCACTGCCTGAACATTACCTGTCTCATAACTTGTCCTGAGGTCTTTTACCATTTTATATGGATGAAGCACATAGGATCGTATCTGAGAACCCCATTCTATTTTCTTCTTTTCGCCTTCAATCTTTGCCTGCTCTTCCATCTTTTTACGAAGCTCAAGCTCATAAAGCTGCGATTTGAGTATCCTCATCGCATTTTCCTTGTTGTTGAGCTGGGAACGTGTTTCCTGGTTTTCAATTATGATGCCAGTCGGATGATGCCTTAGCCTCACAGCTGTTTCAACCTTGTTTACATTCTGGCCGCCGGCGCCGCTTGAACGGTATGTTTCCCATGTGATGTCGGCCGGATTTATTACTATCTCAATATTGTCATCCACAAGCGGTGAAACGAATACTGATGCGAATGTTGTCTGTCTTTTGCCCTGGGCATTGAAGGGAGAAATCCTGACAAGCCGGTGTACTCCGTTTTCAGCTTTCAGGTAACCGTAAGCCCTGTCACCGTCAATTTCGATTGTAACTGACTTAACTCCGACTTCATCACCAGCCTGAAAATCAAGTTCTTTAACCTTGTAATTGTTCCTCTCGGCCCATCTAAGGTACATGCGCATAAGCATTGCAGCCCAGTCATTGCTCTCTGTTCCTCCTGCACCTGAATTTATCTTAAGTATTGCACCAAGCTGATCTTCTTCATTCTGCAGCATATTGCGCACTTCAAGATCTTCTATCATTGAAACGCAATTGCTGTACTGGCTTTCAAGCTCTTCCTCGGTAGCCTCACCCTCCTTGTAGAAATCCCATAAAACCGTCAGGTCTTCAATTGCCGTGCCGATCTTCTGAAAATCATTTGTCCAGCTCTTGAGTATTGCAATGCTTTTAAGAAGCTCTTCAGCTTTCTTTGCATCATTCCACAGGCCTGGCTGCTGCGATAATCCCTCTTTTTCTGCTATTGTTTCGAGTTTCCCTTCGATGTCAAAGATACCTCCTTAACGCGTCGCGGCGTCCCGATAATTCCCTTATCTGTTCACTGGTTACCATTTCCTTAATTTTTGCCCAAATTTACACTTTTCCGTCACAAAAAAGCTAACAGCAGGTGGGTGAAGTGTTTTGCTGCCATATTTAATTTGCCTAACTTAGTGATTCAAGTAACAACCTATGAAAAGAATCTCATTGTTTGTTTCAGTGCTTTCAGCCTGTACCCTTCTTTATGCCCAGAACTACAATAAAGCTGACAGTCTGCGTTCTCTTCTGGCAAGGGAAAAGACCGACACCGGAAGGATAGTTCTTACATACAGGCTTGCTTATGAACTTCAGTATTCCGATCCCGAAAAATCGGAAAGTTTAGCAAGGCAGACTCTCGAAGAGTCAAGAACACTGAAGTTCGATAAAGGTATCGCGAATTCAATGATCCAGCTGGGTAATATTGAACAGATTAAGGGGAATAATGATAAGTCGGAGGAATACAACCTTGCGGCCATGAAAATACTTGAAGAAGAAGGCATCAGAGAAGGGCTGGCTGTGTGTTACAATAACCTGGGCATACTGGCGCATAACAGGAGTGACTATTCACTTGCAAGGGATTACTACAATAAAGCGCTTGAAATTAACAGGCAGACAGGAAGAAAATCGGGGGAGGCCACCTCACTTTTCTGTATTGGCGGGCTTTATGAGAACCAGGCAAAATTTGACAGTGCGCTTCACTATTACCTGAATGCCCAGGAAATCAGTGAATCGATCTTCGACCAGAAACTTATTGCCTACGGGAAAATAAGCCTGGCAAATGTCTATTTCAGGATGGAGAATTATCCTCTTTCAATGAAATATAATGAGGAGGCTGTAAACATTTATCAGAAGTCAGGCAACAGCTATGGCCTGCTGAAAGCATACTCCTCACTTGGCCAGACTGCCGAGATGACCGACAGTCTTCCCCTTGCAATATGGTTTTACAGGAAAGCCATGGCTTACGCAGATCTTCTTGAGAGCTCTGGAGACCAGGCCACAATAAGCTTCTTCCTTGGTCAGCTTTATGAAAACGCAGGAAAAAGCGATTCTGCAAAAATGAACTACACAAGAGCCTGCGAACTTTACAGGCTTACCGACAGCCGCGAAAATGTGGCGCTGACACTTGTCGCACTTGCCCGGATGGCTAATTATGAATATGACTTTACCGGGGCTAAAAAAATGTTAGATGAAGCTTTTGAAATAGCTGATGAACTAAATTCGGCAAAAGCTGCAGTTGAAATTTTCAGGGAAATGTCAATGACCTACTCCGGACTGAAGGATTTCCGGAAAGCTTTCAGGTATCTGAACAGGTCTTCACAGCTTAAGGATTCACTTATGACTGTTGAAAAACAAAGACAGATACTTGAACTGCAGACACAATATGAGACAGACAAAAAGGAAAAGGAGAATGTTATCCTGAGAAAGGACAGAGAGCTTCTTCAAAACACACGTAATTCATTGATTATTGGAGCATTATTGCTCATTATTATAATACTTGTAGTGTTCAGGAGCCTGACAATCAAAAAGCGGGACAACAGGATACTTAAGGAACAGAAAGATGAAATAAACAGGCAGAAGGAGATTGTGGAAAGCCAGAAAACATCAATTACTGACAGTATACGTTATGCAAGGAGGATACAATCGGCTATGCTGCCGCCTGATGATTCAGTAAGCCAGTACCTGCCCGAATCATTTATACTGTACCTTCCAAGGGACATTGTGAGCGGCGATTTTTACTGGCTCAGGAAAATAGATGACAGCAAGGTGATTATCTGCGTTGCCGACTGCACCGGACACGGCGTTCCAGGTGCATTTATGAGCATGCTTGGGATGTCACTTCTTAATGACATAATAAGTGTAAATCATACACTTATAAAACAGAATGCCTTCAGACCTTCAGACATAATCAACGAGCTGAGGGAGAGGATTAAATCTTCACTAAGGCAGACAGGAAGAGAAGGTGAAGCCCGTGACGGGATGGATCTCTCACTCTGCATTATTGATACCTCTGAAAAGGAGCTTGTATATTCTGGAGCCAATAATCCTCTTTACCTTGTTAACAACGGGAACCTGATCGAATTCAAAGCAACTAGGAATCCTGTGGGTATTTACCTGAATGAGGTCAGTTTTACGGATCACCGGACTGAAATATTGCCCGGAACAATGATCTATATGTTCTCCGACGGATTCTCAGATCAGCTCGGTAAAGACGGCTCAAAATTCCTCTCAAAGAATTTCAAAAAGCTCCTTTCCGGGATCAGTCATGAACCTGTCCAGCAGATAAGGGAAATATTATACCAAAGTCACCTTGGGTGGAGAGGAGAAGAAGAACAGGTCGACGATATACTTGTTGTGGGTTACCGGATTTGAAGCAAGTCAGTTGTTAAGAATTATTTCCCACTTCCCAGCTTCATTGATTGTACATTCGAAGACAACATCGAAACTGGATCTTGATATAGGATTATTTGTATTATAGTTTATTTTTATGTCGAGAGGGAACCTTACATCCTGAAGGCCTTCGTAAGTGCCTGTTTTGAAATGACTTCCACTTGATGATACAATTGACAGGCCTCTCACCTTTGTATTAATCTGGCCCTTCATCATAAACTTGAAAATGATTATGTTATCATCGCCTGTCTTCCTGAAATTAGTGCTCAGAAGATCATCCTTCCTGCTTACTACATAAGATGGAACATTTGTTTTGCCAAGGTAGTTATTGCCTCTCCAGTAACCCTGAACAAGTGAATCCCCCTTGGCAGTCCTGTAGGTCATCTCACCCTCTCCGTCCCTGAGGCCTTTTGTCCATTCACCCTGGTAGGCGCTTCCGTCAGCCCATTCGTATCTCCCATTACCATGAGGCAGGCCCTTGTTGAATTGTCCTTCATACCTGTCCTTTCCGGTGGCTGTACCCTTGCCATGTGCCAGACCATTTTTGCATTCTCCTGAATATGTTCCGCTTAACTCCGGAATAAGTACTTTGCAGTCACTTGCCTGACCAGCAAGCTTTATAGGCATTAACAATGTTGATACAAGTACCAACAAAACGAAATTTTTAACTGACTTTCTCATTTTATCTGAAATAAGTTCAAAAGTTAATTAAAATATTCCTCAATTCCAGGCAATTAATCTTTTTTAACTGGCAATTGTAATATATTTGGCCCTCCAATAAGAATAATCCTCTACTATGCTCAGGCTAATAATCTTCTTCAAGCCATATTCAACTTACCTCCTCGCTGCCTGGATGACAGCTGTAATTACTGTTTCATCAATACCTTCATTACCAACACTTAAGTTAGAGACTGAAAGCTCGGTTATACGGCTTGACTACCTGATACATTTCATCGAATACGGTATTATGCTTGTGCTTGCATTAATGGCCTTTTCCGACAG
>CAZEYY010000034.1:20793-31174 GCA_964516485.1 uncultured Rikenellaceae bacterium | reverse complement strand
GAACCCGCGACCCTCAGCTTGGGAAGCTGATGCTCTACCACTGAGCTACTCCCGCAGAAATCTCTGCAAATTTAAATTAAATAATGCATCTGGCAATATTGTGAATAAAATAATGTCCGCCCGAACTTCTGCTCAGTTTCTGCTACCAATAAGTGTATCCGGGATAGCAATAAGAGTAATTCCATTCTTCTTTCCCATATTTCCTGAATATAGCTTCTCCGTGGCATTATTCCAGTGTTCATGAACACCCAGGCTCCTAATTGGCTTTCCACTGTTGTCAGGATCATATACAATGCCCTCAGGCCAGTTTTTACTATCGGCTGCCTGGTGCAGATGATCATCAACTCCCGGCATATTTGGGCCTTCTTCAAATACACTGTTAGCTTCATCGTGCTTGTTTTTTCCGTTCCATTCAGTCCTCAGGAAGTCATAACAAACTGATTCAAGTGCTACCTGATCCTGGGAAACAAAAACAGAGTTGCTCCAGTCATTATTAAACGGAGACATGAAATATTTGACCGGACCTCTGGTCTCATCGGCTCCTCCGCCAAAAAGACCATCAGCGATAAATAATAATGTATTCTGACCGAGATATTTACTACCCATCAGATCAACAAGCACACGGTACTTTTTATATCCTCCGTTTGAAGCTTTTCCTGCCTGTCTGGGCGACTCTTCCCACAGTGGCGCAATCAGGGCATAATGCAGATGGCTTGCACTTCTGCGGGCATGCGAACCGAAATGATTCTTTGATGTTATGCTTATCCCGGCTGAACCATGAGGCTTTAGACTGGCTACATTTATCATGTAATCAGCCTGTTCTATAATATCAAATAATTTGTCTGCCTGCTTCTTGTCAGAATAAAACAAGAGTTCCTTTTCTGTAGGTTTTATCAAGGTTCGTCCAAACTGATCAGAGAATTTATCAACATACTTTACATCAGGAAATTCAGCCTGCCAGACTGAATAATTATGCCCGAAAATATGTGAAATAGGATCGCCTACGTAAATATCCTGCTGACTTACACCGGCATTATTAACAAGCTCCTTCAGTATTTCAAGTACAACATACGGTGCAGTTTCAGTAGCAGCACTGAAACGACCTCTGCGCTGACCAGGCTTAATGTCCTTTGACACCGTATAAGCATTTGCCTGCTCATCTTTTGACAAGGCCCAGGAGGCAGTTCCCTGATTTATTTTTATAAATACCTTCTGACCGGCAGAATATCCTTTCTTCTTCCCTGTTTTTTCTTTGTTAAATTGCCTGAAAAGTGCATCCCAGGCTTTATTCAGATCATTTGAACCTCCCAGCTTCATAATAGCATCCGAAACCATCTTCCCTGCAACAGCCTCATTTGTATTAGCTTGTGTGAAATACCAGTCGTTGTTTTCAGTTTTATTTTTGCAATTCTCATTTGTTGCATCAGGATTCCATACCCAGACAACAGTACCGGGCTTAACTCCCCGGCCAGTGCCAAAAGGCTTGTTAGGCCCGTCCTGCGGCCCCATGGGTAATGCTTCCTGAGATAATGATACAGAGCTGTTGCTTGTGATATTTACTATGGCAAGGAATATCAGCAGAAAGACCATGAGGAAAGACGAAGTTGAAAATAATTTTCTTCCACTTGTCTTCATCTTTTTAATAATATATGATACAGAGACAAGTGAAAGCAGATACAATACAAAGCCCGACATGAAAGGAGCTGTAGCCCTTACACAGGGGTAGTAAGCCCTGGAAGGTTTTGGTATTACCCTGAAAAGAAACCAGGCTGTCGATAATATGCCCATTAAAATGAGAATAATCTTTCCCGGAATTCTGATCTTTTTCAGATAATTATAAAATCTGACATACCATTGTTCAATGTTACTGTCATTCAAATCAGGTGCTGCAAACATATTATTGATTATTAACTGATTATAAAGACTAAACTAAATGAATATATAAATAAGAAATTCAATGCAAATTAGTCAGAAAACATCAGGGCTTGAACATTATAATGTATAAAATAAGTTAAAAATCACTGAGATTCCATTCGTTATGGAACTGATTCAGGAAGTTTTCCATGTATTTATGCCTCATTTCAGCAAGCTGCCTTGCCGTAACAGTGTTCATTAGTGATTTTAGCAAAAGAAGCTTATCATCAAAATGTCTGATAGTCGACCTTTTGTTCTCGTTCTCATCAGGACTGTATATGCGGTTGTTTCTGAAACCACCGTAATTGAAGGCCCTGGCAATGCCAATGGCACCAATTGCATCAAGCCTGTCCGCGTCCTGAATTATATCAAGCAGCACATCCTCCTTTTTTCCGGATTTATTCCTGCTGCTGAAAGAGATGTACTGCAATACATTCAATATTCTGTTAATTGAATTCTCATTAACAGTGCATTCCTTCAGAAAAACTCTCAGTGTCTCCGTTTCATCAGCTGCAGCAGTTCCTGCAAACTTTGAATCGGAATAGTCATGCAGAAGGGCGGCCATCTCAACAAGGAAGGGATCTTCGAGATTCTCCCTTGAATTAATCATTCCGGCCAGATTCCGAACCCTTACTATATGCCACCAGTCATGCCCGCTGTCATAATCTTTCATCTTATTCTTTATGAATGCCTCTGTCTTCAGCAGGATATCTTCTTTGTTCATTTTACCATATTAAATTGTAAGTTGAACATACAAAATATATTTTTGCAAACAATCTATTCTTTGAAAAATGAAGGCAGCAATTATTACAATAGGAGATGAGTTACTCATAGGCCAGACTATTGACACAAACTCAGCCTGGATAGGCTCAGAGCTCAGCAAATCGGGGTTTGATGTGTTCAGAATAACCTCAGTACATGATAAACGCGAAGATATCCTGTACGCTTTAAATGAGGTTTTGGGAATAGCTGATGTAGTGCTCATAACAGGTGGCCTTGGACCAACGAGTGATGATATTACAAAACCAGTATTGTGTGAATTCTTTAACACTAAGTTAGTTGAAAATCAGCAGGTTCTGGATATGATCATTGAAATGGTTAACAGGAGAAGCAACAGGATGAATGAAAACAACCGGAGGCAGGCCTGGGTACCCGAAGCATGCCGTGTTCTTACAAATGCAAAAGGAACAGCTCCGGGCATGTGGTTTGAAAAGGATGGCACAATATATATTTCAATGGCAGGTGTACCTGCTGAAATGAAATATATTATGATGGAACATGTTCTTCCTGAACTAAACAAACGCTTCACTTCACAGGTTATAATCCATAGAAATATAATGACTTATGGAACATTTGAGGCAAAACTGGCTGAGATACTGACAGACTTTGAGCAAGGACTTCCTGAGAATATCAAGCTTGCCTACCTTCCTTCATCAGGTATAATTAAACTGAGACTGACGGGCCGTGGAAATGATCTGCTTGAACTTGAAAGGGAAGTTGCAGAGCAGGCTGACATACT
The DNA here is from genome assembly GCA_964516485.1 of uncultured Rikenellaceae bacterium. GTDB lineage: Bacteria > Bacteroidota > Bacteroidia > Bacteroidales > VadinHA17 > LD21. The sequence goes on along the minus strand of CAZEYY010000034.1, from coordinate 27,741 downwards.
TTACCGAACAATTCCTGAATTTATTTATGGAGAAAATGAAGATCCGCTTGAAAAAGTTGTAGGCGACCTGCTCAGGAAAAAGAACCTGACAGTCTGCACAACTGAAAGTTGCACTGGAGGAGCCATCTCACATCTAATTACAAATATTTCTGGCAGCTCCGATTACTATAAGGGTTCAGTTATTGCATATTCAAATTCGGTAAAAAAAGATATTCTGGGTATTCCTGAATCAGTCTTAGATACTTATGGCGCTGTTAGCGAACAAACAGTCAGAATGATGGCAGAATCAGGCAGGAGAGTCCTTGATGCCGACTTTTGCCTGGCAACTTCCGGTATTGCCGGACCAGCCGGAGGCAGCGATGAAAAGCCTGTGGGAACACTTTGGACAGCAGTTGCGTCATCACATGAAACAATCGCTGAAAAATTTGTCTTTGGAAAAGACAGGGAAACGAATATCCGAAGATTCTCAATGGCAGCCCTTAATCTGCTGAGAAAACAGATTATCAAACACTAAGTACAGCCTGAGAAATAAATTAAAAAAAGTCGCAGAAATATTTGTATAATAAGATAAAAATCACGTTCTTTGCGCTTCAATTTTAAAGGACAAACGTAAGTAAAGCAGTAAAACGAAACATCAATGTCAAAGATTTGTCAGGTCACAGGAAAGAAGGCAGTAGTAGGAAACAATGTTTCCCACTCAAAGAGAAGGACCAAGAGGAAATTTTATCCTAACCTTTTCGTTAAAAGATACTATCTGCCCGAGGAAGAGAGATGGATTTCACTGAAAGTATCAGCAGCAGGTATTCGCCTTATAAGCAAAAATGGTCTTGCAAGCGTACTCAAGGAAGCCAAAGAAAAAGGTTACATTTTGAATTATTAAACAAGGATAGAAAATGGCAAAGAAGGCTAAGGGTAACAGACAGCAGGTAATTCTTGAATGTACAGAGCATAAGGAAAGTGGAATGCCAGGTACATCAAGGTATATTACAACCAAGAACAGGAAAAACACTCCTGACCGTCTTGAAAGAAAAAAGTACAATCCGATTCTTAAGAAATACACTCTTCACAGAGAAATAAAATAAATATTTAAACCATGGCAAAGAAAGTTGTTGCAACACTTAAGACCGGCACAGGTAAGGCATTTACAAAATGCATTAAGATGACCAGGTCAGATAAAACAGGTGCTTACATGTTCAAGGAAGAAATCGTTCATAACGATCATATCAAGGATTTCTTCACAAAGAAGTAAAAGAATATTAACTGAATACTGTGGCTTTCTTCTTTGCGGAAGGAAGCCTTTTTTTTCTGTAACAAGCTTATTTTCAATAAATTTTAACTAATGGCCTTATTAGGATTTTTCGGAAAGGAAAAGAAGGAGAGCCTTGACAAAGGACTTGAGAAAACCAAGGAAAGTGTCTTTTTGAAGCTTTCAAGGGCAGTAGCCGGAAAATCGAAAGTGGATGATGATGTGCTCGACGAGCTTGAAGAAGTACTTGTTTCATCGGACGTGGGTGTAGCTACCACATTGAAAATAATTGAAAGAATAGAAAAAAGGGTAGAAAGGGATAAATATTTGAATACAAGTGAACTTAATACCATCCTTAAAGAGGAAATTGCTTCTCTTCTTGAAAAGAACCAGGCTGATTCAGGCCTTGATTTCAGTGCTTCACTTAAGAACAAACCCCATGTTATAATGGTAGTAGGGGTAAACGGGGCAGGCAAGACAACAACTATTGCAAAACTTGCTCATCAGTATAAAACGGCTGGTAAAAGTGTTCTCGTCGGAGCTGCTGATACCTTCCGGGCAGCAGCCATCGATCAGCTGCAGGTATGGGCCGACAGGGTCGGAGTACCTCTCGTAAAACAGCAAATGGGCTCCGATCCGGCATCAGTGGCTTTTGACACACTCAGGTCGGCTGTTGCTGCTTCAGCCGAAGTAGTGATAATCGATACTGCCGGCAGACTCCATAACAAAATCAACCTGATGAATGAATTGTCAAAGATAAAACGGGTAATGGAGAAGGTAGTGCCGGAAGCGCCTCATGAGGTACTTCTTGTTCTTGACGGGTCCACCGGACAAAATGCCTTTGAGCAGGCAAAGCAATTCACTTCTGCCACCGATGTTACAGCGCTTGCAATAACAAAGCTTGATGGCACTGCTAAAGGCGGAGTTGTAATCGGTATATCCGATCAGTTTAATATTCCCGTTAAATATATAGGAGTGGGTGAGAAGCTTGATGACCTTCTGGTTTTCAACAGGTTTGAGTTCGTTGATTCTCTTTTCACCTCAGGACAGCAGGGACTTGGTAAATGAAAAACAGCAGAAAAATAAACATAATAACACTTGGCTGTTCCAAAAATGTCGTTGATTCAGAAAAGCTTCTCCGCCAGATTGAAGCCGGTGGATTTGACATCGCATATAACGAGGCGGACCATACAGCCGGCACAATCATAATAAATACCTGCGGATTCATCAATGATGCAAAGGAAGAAAGCATTGATACAATCCTTAAATATGTAAAAGAGCAGAAGTCTGGAGCCATTGATAACCTGTATGTTATGGGTTGTCTCGCTGAGCGTTACATGGATGCTTTACAGGCTGAAATACCTGAAGTCAGCAAATACTTCGGTGTAAACCACATGCAGGATGTGCTGAACGAGCTCGGCATAAAACAAAATGATGAATTACTTACTGAAAGAGCTCTTACAACACCGGCACATTTTGCTTACCTTAAAATTGCTGAAGGCTGTGACCGCACATGTTCTTTCTGTGCTATTCCAGGCATAAGGGGACCTTATATTTCCCGCCCTCTTGAAGAATTAGTGGAAGAAGCTGAAAAGCTTGCTGCAAAAGGTGTTAAGGAACTGATATTGATTGCCCAGGATTTAAGCTATTACGGTATTGACCTTTACAGGAAACAGATGCTTCCCGGATTGCTTCGTGAACTCCTCAGAATCAATGGATTTGAATGGATAAGGCTGCATTACCTGTATCCTGCGAATTTTCCATGGGAACTGGTTCCGCTTATCCGCGATAATCCGGCAGTCTGTAAATACATTGATATACCCGTTCAGCATATTTCCGACAATATGCTCGGAATGATGAGAAGATCACATAATAAACAGGAAACACTGAACATACTGAACAGGCTCAGAAAAGAATTACCGGGTTCAGTAATCAGAACAACACTTATTGCCGGTCATCCGGGAGAAACTGAAGAAGATTTCAATGAACTAAAGAATTTAATTTCTGAATTCAGGTTTGACAGGCTGGGTGTGTTCAAATATTCACACGAGGAGGATACCTTTTCCTTCAGGCAATTCCAGGATGAGATCCCTGATGAAACTAAGGAAGCAAGGGTTGCTGAACTTATGGAAATTCAGCAGAACATTTCAGCAGAGCTTAATGAAAACCTTATTGGAAAAGTACTCAAAGTACTGATTGACAGGAGGGAAGGGGAGTATTTTGCTGGCAGAACTGAATTTGACAGTCCGGAAGTTGACCAGGAAGTACTTATTCCAGCAGAATACAAATTAAAACCCGGTAATTTCTACCGGGTTCTTATCACAAAAACAAGTGATTTCGATCTTTTCGGAATTCCACAGCCGGAATAAGTGAAGCTTCCGGCTGAGAATCCTTATATTTTCAATCCGTGTTTTCTTCAGTTGTTTCGGAAGAATCAGATCTTTTCTTCTGAATTTTTATTTTAATCTCAGATTTGGCTGAATTGAAGCCCACGTGAATTGTATCTCCATCCTGTTGCGAAGCCTTAATAAGTATTTCAGCCATAGGATCTTCAAGATATTTCTGTATTGCTCTCTTAAGCGGACGGGCACCATAATTGGCATCGAAGCCTTTTTCTGCGATAAAATCCCTGGCAGCAGTTGCAATCTTAAGTGTATAACCAAGTGATTTTACTCTTTCATACAGACCTTTCAACTCAAGATCAATTATTTTGTTAATATCCTCTTTTCCAAGTGAATTGAACATAATGACATCATCTATTCTGTTCAGAAATTCCGGAGCAAAAGTCTTTTGAAGGGCTTTCTGCAAAATGCTCCTTGTCTGTTCATCGCGAGATGCTTTCTTTGCCTGTGTGTCAAATCCTATACCATGTCCAAACTCAGATATTTGTCTTGTTCCGATATTTGATGTAAGGATAACTATTGTATTCCTGAAATCAACCCTGCGGCCCAGGCTGTCAGTAAGCTGGCCTTCATCCAATACCTGGAGCATTATATGGAACACATCAGGATGGGCTTTCTCAATCTCATCAAGTAAAACCACTGAATATGGTTTTCTTCTTACCTTCTCAGTAAGCTGACCGCCTTCTTCATAACCTACATATCCGGGAGGTGCTCCCACAAGGCGTGACACGGAAAATTTTTCCATGTATTCGCTCATGTCAATCCTTACAAGGTTATCAGTTGTATCGAACAGGAATTTTGCCAGAACTTTTGCAAGCTGGGTCTTTCCAACGCCTGTAGGGCCCAGGAAGATAAATGTTCCGATTGGTTTATTAGGATCTTTCAGTCCGGCACGGTTTCTCTGGATCGATTTTACAACTTTCAGAATAGCTTCATCCTGACCAATTACACTGCCTTTGAGTTCTTCTGCCATGTGCAGGAGCCGTGTACCCTCAGTCTGGGCTATCCGCTGAACAGGAACACCTGTCATCATTGCAACAACTTCTGCAACCTTCTCAGCATCAACTGTTTCCCTGTTAACAGCAAGCTCTTTTTCCCATTTTTTCTTTTCAACCTCAATCATGTCAAGCAGGTCTTTCTCCCTGTCACGGAAGCTGGCTGCCTTTTCAAAGTTCTGGTTTTTGACAGCAGTCATTTTCTCCTTTTTGGTCTCTTCAAGCTGCTTTTCAAGTGAAAGTATCCTTTCCGGAACCACGATATTTGAAATATGCACCCTTGAGCCTGATTCATCAAGTGCATCAATAGCCTTATCTGGAAGATGTCTGTCAGAAATATACCTGTTGGTCAGCTTTACACAGGCTTCAATTGCATCTTCGGTATAATTCACATTGTGATGATCCTCGTACCTCTCCTTTATATTATGGAGTATATGTATAGTTTCTTCTATTGAAGTAGGTTCAACAATTACTTTCTGAAACCTTCTTTCAAGGGCTCCGTCTTTTTCAATGTGCTGCCTGTATTCGTCAAGAGTGGTAGCGCCGATGCACTGTATTTCACCACGGGCCAATGCTGGTTTAAGCATATTGGCAGCATCGAGCGATCCGGTGGCACCGCCGGCGCCGACAATAGTATGAATTTCGTCAATGAACAGAATTATATTGTCATTTTTGGAAAGCTCATTAAGAATTGCCTTCATTCTCTCCTCAAACTGACCGCGGTATTTTGTTCCCGCAACAATTGATGCGAGGTCGAGGGCAACAACACGTTTGTTGAAAAGTACCCTCGATACATTCTTTTTGATAATACGCAGGGCAAGGCCTTCTGCAATAGCTGATTTACCAACGCCGGGCTCACCGATAAGCACTGGATTGTTTTTCTTTCTTCTTGAAAGTATCTGTGCCAGTCTTTCAATTTCCCTTTCCCTGCCAACAACAGGATCAAGGCGTCCTTCCTCGGCAGCTTTTGTCAGGTCGATACCGAAATTGTCAAGAACAGGTGTATCAGATGAAGACTTGGATGAAGAAGCTGCTTGTCCTCTGCCCGGGCCGCCAAGAGCCTGACCTTCATCGTCTTCATCGCGTGGAAAGTCAGCCTTAGCCCTGGGTGTTTCAGTTTCAACCATCCGTCTCACTGACTGATATGTAACATCAAGCTCAGTTAAAAACCTTGTGACAAGTGCATTCTCATCTTTCAGAATAGCAAGCAGCAGATGCTCAGTATCAATTGTAGGGCTCTTAAGTGATTTCGCTTCAAGGTAAACCAGCTTCAGAATCCTTTCAGTGCTTCTAAGAAGGGGTATTACCTCATTATCTGCAACTGGTATCGGGCTTTCAACCTTAATGCTTTTTTCAAGCGAACCCTTAAGCACCATCAGGTCAATTCCCTGGTTAATCAGTATTTCTATTGCTGCACTCTCTCCGTCTCTCAGAATACCAAGAAATAAATGCTCAGGACTTATATGACTGTTCCCCAGTCTTATTGCTTCCTCTTTTGAATAACCAAGAATATCTTTAACTCTCTGTGAAAATTGTGAATCCATTTTTCCTCCTCTGCTCCAGTAATTTTAATTATTATCCGCCATTCTGTCAGACTTTGACTGACAAAACTCCAATTCACCCGATTTTCAAAGGTAAATTATGAATAATATCTGTATGTCAATTTCCATGCCCATTTATGAACAATTGTTGTTAAAAATTCACAGGTTTTAAACACCGGAAATAGGCAAATTTTGACTATTTTCGTAAGTCCAATCCTGAATTAAATGATTGGCATGTAAATACTTAATTTATAATCTGTTATGTCGGATCGAGAGAGAATCATCAAGGTTAATATTGAGGAGGAAATGAAATCGGCTTACATCGATTATTCGATGTCAGTCATTGTGTCAAGGGCGTTACCAGATGTCAGGGATGGTCTCAAACCTGTTCATCGCAGGGTGCTTTTTGGAATGTCAGAGCTTGGTGTTCAGGCAAATAAGCCATATAAGAAAAGTGCCAGGATAGTGGGAGAGGTGCTCGGTAAGTACCACCCTCATGGCGATTCATCAGTATATGAAGCCATGGTAAGAATGGCACAGGAATGGTCACTGAGGTATCCGCTTGTTGATGGTCAGGGTAATTTCGGGTCAGTTGATGGTGACAGCCCGGCTGCAATGAGGTACACTGAAGCAAGGCTTAAGAAAATCGCGGAAGAAACTCTTGCAGATATAGAAAAGGAGACAGTTGACTTTCAGCCAAACTTCGATGACTCGCTGTCAGAACCTGTTGTTCTGCCAACAAGAATACCTAACTTATTAGTTAA
>CAZEYY010000034.1:17516-20693 GCA_964516485.1 uncultured Rikenellaceae bacterium | reverse complement strand
TATATGGTTAATAAGGCTGAAATGATAAGAAAGATTGCAGACCTTATAAATGAGAAAAAGCTTGAAGGTATTTCCTATATAAATGACGAGTCGGACCGCAATGGTATGAGGGTTGTCATAATACTTAAGAAAGATGCAAGTGCAAATGTTGTGCTGAACAATCTTTTCAAATATACCTCTCTTCAGACTTCATTCGGTGTAAATAATATTGCTCTTGTCAAGGGCAGGCCGAAAACTCTCAATACAAAGGACCTTATCCATTATTTTGTAAAACATCGTCATGATGTAATACTCAGAAGAACACACTATGAACTTGATCAGGCTGAGAAAAGAGCTCATATACTTGAAGGTCTGATAATTGCCAGCGATAATATAGATGAGGTAATTGCTATTATCAAGGCTTCACAGAATCCCGACATGGCCAGGGAAAGGCTTATGGAACGCTTCGGTCTGTCAGAAATACAGTCAAAGGCAATAGTTGAAATGAGGCTCAGGCAGCTTACAGGACTGGAGCAGGATAAATTGCGTGCTGAGTACAAAGAAGTTATGGATCTTATAGAGTATCTTAAGAGTGTCCTTGAAAGTCATGATCTCCAGATGAAAATAATCAAGGATGAGCTCATAGAGATAAAAGAAAAATATGGCGACGAAAGACGCACTGAAATAGTGCCCAATGCTGAAGAATTCAATCCTGAAGACTTCTATGCTGATGAGGAGATGGTGATAACGATTTCACACCTCGGTTATATAAAACGTACACCTTTAACTGAATTCAGAAGACAGGCAAGAGGTGGTACCGGGGCAAAAGGAGGAACCACACGTGAGGAAGATTTTATTGAGCACCTGTATATCGCCACAATGCATAATACAATGCTGTTCTTCTCAAGAAAAGGAAAATGCTTCTGGCTCAAGGTATATGCAATCCCCGAAGGATCAAGGACTTCAAAGGGCAGAGCTATGCAGAACCTGATAAACATTGAACCTGACGACAGTGTGAGGGCTTTCATCAATGTAAAAAACCTGAATGATGAAGATTACATTAATAATAATTATATAGTTCTCTGCACTACCAAGGGGATCATAAAGAAAACCTCCCTTGAAGCTTATTCACGCCCGCGCTCGAATGGTGTTAATGCAATAACAGTACGGGAAGGGGATGAGCTGCTTGAAGCAAGGATGACAAATGGTCAGCATCATATTATGCTGGCGATAAAATCGGGCAGGGCACTGAGATTTCCTGAATCGCTGGTAAGGCCAATGGGAAGAACTGCATCAGGAGTGAGGGGTATAAGGCTGGCCAATGAGGAATCTGATTTCGTTATTGGCATGATAACTGTTGAGGGCAAAGAGAAAGAAATCCTGGTTGTTTCAGAAAAAGGATACGGCAAAAGATCAGATATAGATGAATACCGTATTACAAACCGTGGTGGAAAAGGCGTGAAAACAATCAACATTACTGAAAAAACAGGAAAGCTGATTGCGCTTAAGGATGTTACTGATAGTCATGACCTTATGATAATCACTCAGTTCGGAAACATTCTGAGAAGTCCAGTGTCTGCATTGAGAGTAATGGGCAGGGCAACACAGGGTGTCAGACTCATAAATCTGAAGGAAAATGATATCATCGCTTCAGTTGCAAGTGTCCTTGTAAATGAGGAAGATGAAGGTGAAAATGGTGCTGTTTCGGATCAAAATTCAACCAACGATCAGGAAAATGGCAAAGAATTTGATGTTTAAGAAGTAATATTATACATTTGGAAAAATTTTTAAGAAAATCAAAATTAAAGTTATAATCATGAAAAAGTTTTTTCTGCTAATTGCAGTCATCAGTATTTCAATCGGCGCCATGTCCCAGAAGGGTAAGGTAACGAGTGCTTTAAGTTACATAGATCAGGGTCAGCTTGACAAAGCAAAGGAAGCAATTGATCAGGCACTTCTGGATGAAAAATCGGCAACATGGCCAAATACTTTTTTTGCCAAGGGTAAACTGGCTCAGGCTGCATGGGAATCAGATAATCCCAAGTATAAAGAGTTCTATAAGGATGCCCTTACCGAAGCTTACAATGCATACGAAAAAGCAATTGAGCTTGATCCTAAAGGTGCAATAAAGAAGAAAATCATTACAACAATGGCTTACAGCTCATTGTCATCTGATTTCTACAACCAGGGAAGTATGCTGTTCGAAGCAAAAGATTTTAAAAATGCTTTAAATTCTTTTGAAACACAGATTAAAATATGTGAAGGTGACAGGTATGTAGGTGCAATTGATACAGGTATGTATTATAACGCTGGACTTGCTGCTTCAAATTCTGGCAATTATGATGCTGCTCTCAAATATTTCCAGAAATGCGCCGAGATGAAGTACATGGGAATTACTCCTTATTATCAGATGTATGAAGCCTACCTTGGCAAAGGTGATACAACAAAGGCTGAATCAACTCTTATGGAGCTGCCAAAACTTTTCCCTGATGACAAAACTGTAACTCTTCAGTTAATTGACCTCTATATAAAGAGCGGTAAAAATGCTGAAGCACAGAAATATATAAAAATTGCAAAAGAAGCTGATCCTACAAACTATACTCTCTATTTTGCTTCCGGAATTATTTTCCTTAACGAAGAAAATTACGATTCTGCAATTCCTGAGCTTCAGAAATCAATTGACCTTAATCCTGAAGTTTTTGATACACAGTACGGAATAGGAGCAGCCTATATCAATAAAGCTGCTGATATGTTCAAGTCAGCTAATGAGATTATGGATGTGAAAAAGTACAGTGAAGCAGTTGATGCTGCAAACGCAGTATATGCCAAAGCTCTTCCATATATGGAAAAAGCCAATCAGCTGAATCCTGAGGATGTTTATACAATGAGAAGCCTTCAGGAACTTTACTACAGAATGAAGTTGACTGACAAGTACAATGCAATAAAAGCCAAACTTGAAGCTGCAGGTGTAAAATAAGTCTGTAACATATTCTTTTTGAAAGAGGGACTGAAGATCCCTCTTTTTTTTTGCAGTTAAGCGGGGGTAAAGACCTGTTAACCTTATAATAGCTTTCTGACTAATTCAAAATTATCCTATTTGACATAATATTAATTATAGGCAAATAATATAAATCTAATGAAATGTCTGATATTATGATCTTATGGCCCTTAGCCCTGTGCTATCAGCTATCAGCTATC
>CAZEYY010000034.1:1630-17416 GCA_964516485.1 uncultured Rikenellaceae bacterium | reverse complement strand
GTCTGATATTATGATCTTATGGCCCTTAGCCCTGTGCTATCAGCTATCAGCTATCAGCTATCAGCTATCAGCTATCAGCAATCAGCTATCAGCTATCAGCTATCAGCTATCAGCTATCAGCCCTACACTTTACGCTTTATAACTCCCACACCGGGCCTGTCAGGTAAAATCAATTTACCACCGACAACCTGAACTCCATCGTAAACATCATTTGCAATAAGTAAATTTCCGTCAAGATCTGCCCAGTCTACCATTGGACTAAGTTGTGCTGCTGCTGTAACAGCACATGAAGTTTCAGTCATGCATCCTATCATTACCTTCATGTTCAAAGCCCTGGCAGTATTTATCATCTTCAGCGCTGATCTCATTCCACCGCACTTCATTAGTTTAATATTTATGCCATGGAATAATCCAGCCACCTTTTTAACATCCCTGATTGTCTGAACCGATTCATCGGCAATAACCGGCAGCGGACTTCTCTCTGTCAGCCATGCCTGATCATCAGTCACAGTTTTGGGCATTGGCTGTTCAATAAACACAACACCCTTATCCTTAAGCCAGTATATCATGTCAAGGGCCATTTGCCTGTCCTTCCAGCCCTGGTTGGCATCAACACAAAGCGGCACATTGCTTACGCTCCTGATGGTCTCAATCATTTCCCTGTCATTGTCCTGACCCAGCTTAACTTTCAATATTTTATAAGGTGCTGCTTCTTCGACTTTTTTTATTACAACATCAGGCTTGTCTATACCTATTGTAAATGAGGTATTTGGAGTCTTTTCCGGGTTCAGGCCCCAAATCCTGAACCAGGGTTGCTTCATCAGCTTGCCAACAAGGTCATGCAGGGCAATATCGACTGAAGCTTTCGCCGCATAATTGCCCGGAGAAATGTTTTCAACATAATCCAGTATCTCTTCCATTAAAAATGGATTGCTGAATCCAGATAAGTCAACTTTTGAGAGGAAATTTCCAACAGTTTCCTGACTTTCACCCAGATATGGTGGCATGGAAGCTTCTCCGTATCCTGTTATACCGTCATATTTCAATTCTGTAAGCATTGCTGGTGTTGAGGTCCTGCTGTTTGAGGCAATTGTAAATACATGGCGGAGTTCAAGGTTATAAGGTCTGAAAGTCAGTTCAAGCCTGGTTTTACCTGGTGATCCTTTTATTTTCCCAGGTAATTCATTCTGCCTGAGGCCTAAGTATGAAAATCCGGCTGCTCCTGCCATAATACCACAATCCTTAATAAAATTTCTTCTGTCGGACATATAATAAAGTGTTAATAATCAATACCATGGATGATCTCTTACAAGTGTAATGCCATCTGATCCCTCGCATCCGATTATCCGGCGTGCCAGCAGGAATGAGTTCTTCCTGTAACTGCTGTAATTGACTCTGTTAGAATCAAGACTATTCACATTTACCCTTGTTGCTGAATGAATATATTCACTATCTCCCTTATAAACAGCTACATGTGTCACCCTTGGCTTTGAATCTCTTATGGTTCCGAAAAAAAGCAGGTCGCCTGGCTGAAGTTCACTCCATCCATTTTCAATATTTACAGGTTTCCCATGAAGGGCCTGCAGTGAGGCATCACGCGATAAAATAATGCCATTAAGGAAAAAAGCTGTCTGAATTAAACCACTGCAGTCTACTGCTTTAGGAGAGGATCCTCCCCACAGGTATGGAATGCCCATCAGTCCTGCAGCTGAAGATAAAACTCCATCAGCAGTCGGTTTTAAATCTTTTTTCCATGTTGCAAAGTCTCTGATATATTTCCTCTCAACCCATCCTTCTCTTCCATCAGGCAGAATAGCCTGAATATAAGCTCCTTTTTCTGCTCCTTTCTTCATTATGCATCCTGCAACAACATCACTTATAACATCATTACTATCAGGTTTTTTATATATCCAACCTGATCTGTTTATGTATATAATTTTTGATGCGGATTTCCAGGCCAGCCATTCTGTTTCATCCATCATTTCAACAGAACCAGCTTCAGCCCAGGATATATATTTGTCAGGAGTCTGTACAAGTATCCAGCTTCCATCCCTTTTAAGAATCCTGAGTGGTTCACCCATCAATGCCTGGGACCCCATCTCTGAATCATGTCCCGGCTCAATACGCAAATTTATAACACTCAGACCAGCAACACCTTTATTAATACCACCTAAAGCAACAGTTGGCAATAACATTACACTGTCAATAAGGTTGTATCCCATGCTTTGGACTGAATCAGCTATCTGTGTTTTAAGAACAGGATTATCAGTTTCTCCTTTAATTATTACAGATCCGTCATTGAAACTTAAATTAATATCCGCTATACCTTCCCTCCTGTCCGGCACAAGGCGGTCAGAAATACTCCCTGCAACTTCCTGAATATGTTTAATTTTATCTTTGTCAGATACATTCTGATTGCAGGCTGTTAAAATATATACGAACAGCATTAGTACAATCTTCAGGCATTTATTTGCTCCTGTCATCTTTTTGTGTTTCAGTAATAAGGTCCAAATTTACCTATTTTTAATAAGCAGGTTTATCCGTTTTGATTAAATTCGTAATCTTCATGCATAAAATCATAGATATGAAAACAATCTTAACACATTCAGAAGTAAATAAACTATTCAGTAAGTATATATATGCTTTCTGCATAGCCGGCTTTCTATTTATTTCCTTTATTAATGCCAGTGCCCAGACTGAAGTCATGGCCTGGGGAAACATTACCGGAATCAGGATTGACGGGCAGCTGATGGAGTTTGAAACAAGCTACACTGTTGCTGATCCAGGCTGGACAATAATTAACGCAACTGGCAGGGAACGTCAAAGACCAAAATATGACAGAGACGGAAATAAACAGACAGTCAATACTAAAATCGGAGCCATAGGAATAAACCAGATTGTTGAAGATACCGGATCAGGCAAAGCAAAAGTCAGTATTTCCCTGAATTCCGACAGTGATTCAACACTTGCAGGAATATTTTACACAATATATCTGCCTGACAATAAGTTTAATACCGGAAGTATAAAATTAATCAGGCCTTCTTCGGGCGGAAAAGCGGAGATTCATCTGGGCAGCCTGACAGATATGAAACCTTCAAATACCTCAAAGCCAACGGCAACTGGTTTTATTGCAGAAGCACAGGGAATCAAACTTGAATTTTCTTTCGACGCTTCACTGCCTGTACAGGTAAAAAAAGCTGCTGACAATAATGGTTTTCAGGTACTTGTATCGCTGGCCGGTCAGAAAATAAAGAAAGGTTCTCTTATTAAAAGAAATATAGATATAACATCCTCAGGAGAGATTGATCACTCGCCGGTTGAAATTTTTGTTGATTCAAGGAATCCGGGAAGGCGTTATGACGGATTCGGAGGAAATTTCAGACTTCAGAACCCAGCAACAGATCCTCAGGTAATAGACTACTGCCTTAATAATATGAGAGTTGCATGGAGCCGCGTAGAAATGCCATGGAGTTTCTGGCAGCCGGAAGAAAATTCCAATCCTGTTGATGCAGCAAGAAAAGGGAACCTTAATCAAAGAGTTGATGCTGCCATGAAGATGGCGCAAAGGCTTTCATCTATGGGAATGCCGGTAATCGTGAGCGCCTGGTCTGCACCAAACTGGGCAATACTTGGTGATCCGATGGATGCTTTCAGAAACCGTTCAAAAGGTATTTACGGTTATCAGCTCGACCCAGCCAAAACAGATAAGATATACAGGTCACTTGCAGATTATCTTGAGTATATGAAGAATTCCTATGGAGTTGAAGCTGTAATGTTTTCATTCAATGAATCTGACCTTGGTATTAATGTTCGTCACACTGGTAAGGAACATGCAGAATTCATTAAAGGCTTCGGAGAATATCTTTCCAGGCGCGGTCTGGCAACACGGCTGCTACTGGGAGACAATTCCGATGCTACTACTTTTGATTTTATAATACCTTCATTGAACGATCCTGAGACGCATAAATACATAGGTGCAGTTTCGTTTCACTCTTGGAGGGGCTGTACTGATGAGACTCTTAAAAAATGGGCTGCTGCAGCAAAACAATTGAACCTGCCACTCATTGTTGCTGAGGGAAGTACAGATGCAGCCGCATGGAATTACCCTGAAATATTCTCGGAGGAATCGTTTGCTTTTTACGAAATTAACCTTTATACAAGGATCCTGTCAATATGCCAGCCTGCATCTATTCTTCAGTGGCAGCTCACTGCCGATTATTCAGTCCTTACTGGCGCTGGTATCTTCGGAACACAGGGTCCGCTCACTCCCACCCAGCGCTTCTGGAACCTGAAACAGCTTGCATCAACGCCTGCCGGTGCATTTTCCCTGGCAACAAGAGCTGATAAGAAAAGTGTATGTACAGCTGCTTTCAGTAACAGGACACGGGGAGAATATACAATTCATATAGTGAACAATGGTGCTGAATGTAAGGCAGTTATCTCAGGATTACCCCGGGACTCAGCAGTTTTTGAGATATACGTTACCGACAAAGCAAAAGGTATGGAAAAAACCGGCGAAGCGACAGCCATGAACGGGAAACTTGAGTTTAACCTGAATAAGGCAGCCTTTACAACACTTATCAGCAAACATTGATCAGGTAATTAAAATATGTTATAAAACATTTTTATGTTTATTGTAAAATGTAATATTTGAAATTATTGATTATTAAGTATTTACAAAACATCAGACTCAATGCCACAGATAAATAAGAGCACACTTGACTTTCTTGCCTCACTTTCGAAGAATAATAATAAGGAGTGGTTTGACCTGCACAGGTCAGATTATGCTATTGCTAAAGCCAATTTTGAACTTTTTGTTCAGGAGCTGATCACAGAAATATCAGAATTTGATCCGATACTTAAGGGATTGGAGGCAAAAAATGTCATTTTCAGGATAAACAGAGATGTAAGGTTTTCCAAAGACAAATCACCATATAAGACAAATATGGGGGCCTTTATTGTAAGGGGTGGCAAACAAAACGGCAATAAATTCGCCGGGTATTATTTTCATATTGAGCCAGGCCAGTGTATGCTTGCCGGAGGAGCATACGTACCTCCTTCTGAATGGCTTAATGCAATCCGTGAGAATATAAATGATTACCCTGAGAAATTCCTCAAAATCATAAACGATCCTTCATTCAGGAAAAAATTCGGACAACTTGAAGGAGAAAAGCTGAAAAAGGCTCCGAAAGGATTCGATCCTGGCAGCAGTAATGTTGAACTGCTGAAGTACAAAAGTTACCTGGCAGTAAAACAAACAACTGACAAACAGGTACTTTCTCCTGATTATTTTGCCTTTACAACTGATATTTTCAAGGCCATGAAACCACTTAATGATTTCCTTAATGAATACTAGGTACCTTACAGGGCTAACACTCGTGGCCACCCTGGGTGGCTTTCTTTTCGGTTTTGATACAGCAGTTGTCAATGGTGCTGAAAAATCGCTTGTCGACCTTTTTATTTCAAAGGCCTTATTACCTGAATATCATAATTATGCTCTTGATCTTATAACTCAGTACAGGATACTTGTGGCTGTGGTGTTCCTGGGGGTATTCATGATAATTTCCGGGCAACTGATACATCTTTTAGGAAAGAGAAAGGGTTTTATAACAGGCTTTATTCTTTTGATCCCTCTTGTAATATTCATTGTGAATTATCTTTCAGCAGCTTTGCCTGAAGGAAATGATACCGGAGCTATCAGGGAAATCACCGATTCAATAAAAGGCTTTGTTGTCTCGAGTGCCTTAGTTGGCTGTATAATTGGCGCAGCCCTGTCAGGTTTTATTGCCAGGTCAATAGGAAGGAAAAAAGGCCTTATCCTCACCGCATTTCTTCTCTCCCTGTCAGCATTTGGAGCCTGGCAACCTGAAAAACTTAATATCTTTGGAACCCTGGATGTATTTTCCTTCATGATATACAGAATAATAGGAGGCGCCGGTATAGGTCTGGCATCTATCCTTTCACCAATGTACATTGCCGAGATAGCACCCGCTGATATAAGAGGAAAACTTGTTTCATGGAACCAGTTTGCAATAATTTCAGGAATGGTAATTATCTATTTCATTAATTACCTTATAGCAAGGTCAGGCAATGAACAGTGGCTTATTACAGATGGCTGGCGCTGGATGTTTTTCTCAGGTGTAATTCCATCGCTGCTTTTCCTCACCTTGTTGTTTTTCATTCCTGAAACACCAAGATATCTTATATTGAGAAACAGAAAATCGGAAGCCTTTGACCTTATTGTAAAAATCTCAGGATCAAACAGGGCTACGGAAATACAAAAGGATATTGAAGCATCATTAAGTGAAAAACATGCACCCTGGCTGGCCTATGGATACAAGGTTATTATTTTGGGATTAATACTCGCTGTATTCCAGCAGTTTATAGGAATTAATGTCGTTATGTACTATGCGGCGAATATTTTCCGCAACATGGGTCTGAGCACAGATTCAAGTCTTCTTCAGACAATAATTGTTGGTGTAATCAACATGCTGTTCACAATAATTGCAATTTTCAGTGTTGATCGGTTTGGAAGAAAACCGCTTCTCATTGCCGGAGCATTAATAATGGCCCTTTCAATGTTCAGTCTTGGCACATCGTTTTACCTGAAGAGTACCGGTCTCATGGCGCTCATATTCATGCTGTTTTACATTGCCGGATTTGCAATGAGCTGGGGACCTGTTGCATGGGTAATCCTTGCTGAGATATATCCAAACTCAATCAGAGGTGCAGTATCGATCCCAGTTGCCGGTTTGTGGATTTCAAATCTCATTATATCATGGACCTTCCCTATGATGAATGACAATGTCTGGCTTACTGAAAAATTCAATCATGGTTTCTCCTACTGGATATACGGCATGATGTGTCTGCTTGCGATGCTTTTTGTAATGAAATTTATCCCTGAGACAAAAGGAAAATCGCTCGAGGAGATTGAGAAATTCTGGACCGGGAAGTAAGTTTATCATTTAGTCTTTTTAACTATTTTTAACAATTTCCATTTGCCTTAATTCAAGGCAGTTAAAAATTCTTCTGTTCATTCACGGAAAAAACTATTGCGAAATTAAAAGCGGTTTACTTATTTAAAAGAAAACTTTATTTTATGATTCTATTCCCCGGAAAACCTGATAACAGGGAAAGGAAGGTATGTGCCTTGCCAGGTATCAAACCACATTTGCTTTTCTTGTTTATAATATTGTCTTTCAATTTATTGTACAGCCAATCTGTAGTCAAACTTAATATACTCCAGGCTGAAAAGCTGGCTGTCGAACTTCCGGCAAGCATCAACACTATTGATACATCTCCACTACATCTTGGCGATAGCATCCGGATTACCGGAGGCATGCTTCCTTACCGGTATGCCTGGAAGAGTGATAATCAGGTTCTTTCAGAAAGTGCCACACTGGAAGTAATCCCCGGAAATGTCCCCTCCAGGTACAGTATAACAATAACTGATTCAATGGATTGCACTGTAACAGGTGAGGTATCAATTGTTGTAGGCATAGAGGAGAAAGACCTTCTGCCTGTTAAAGTGTACCCGGTGCCAGCAACTTCATACCTGATTATCGAACCTGGCGAAGGACTCGAAAATGCTACTGTTACTCTCTACTCTCTCTCCGGTGTAAAGTTGATCTCCCAAACGCTAAACGGAAAGACCATTCTTCCGCTTGATGTAAAAACTGGTTTCTATATACTTGAGATAAAGCACTATAGCATAGTATCATTAAGAAAAATCATAGTCTCAGGCAGATAAATATCTGCTCATAAAAAACTCTTTCCTATGTCAATACAAAGACTGAAAAGAATTACCCTTACTGCAGTTGTTACGCTATTCCTGTTTTGTATTCCCGCAAAGTCTGAATCTGACAGGATTAAGTCAGCTGCCGGAAGATTTATCCGGCATAAACTCGAATTAAACACCAGTAAAAGTGGTGCCTCCGGTCTGAATACTGCTGATCTTAAATTGGTATATGCCTCTGACGACACCTGCAGGAACAAATTATACGGATATAATCTGATTACCGGCGGCTATGTTTTTGCAACAGAACATGAAGACACTGTATTGATTACAGCATATTCATTATCAGAAAGTTTTGATCTTAAAAATCCAAATTCCCTGATGACTGGCTTCATCAGGGCTTATGAATCATCAGAAATATCCAGAACACTAAGTAATGGTGGTCTGGTTTCGAAAGGTAGCCTCTCTCCCCTGCTTGATAAGGAATTCATTAACTGGAACCAGTCAGGTTTTTATAGCAAAGCCTGCCCGGTTGATACGCAGACAGGGCAGAATGCATTGACAGGATGTGTTGCCACCGCAATGGCGCAGATTATGCGATACCATAAATATCCTGCACAAGGCACTGGAAGCCACAGTTATCAGCATCAGTATTACGGAACTATTAGTGCAGATTTCGGATCAAGCACATATAACTGGAATAATATGCCCGGAGTTTTAACATCTGATAATGCGGATGTTGCAAAAATTCTTTTTCATGCTGGAGTATCTGTTAACATGAACTATGGGCTTTCCTCAAGTTCTGCCAGTATGCTTAATGTCCCACTTGCTCTATCAGAATACTTCGGGTATAGGGATGCTCATCTGTTTGAATATGATTATTTCCCATGGGGAACGGATGATTATAAGCTGGCTCTTATTGACGAGCTCGAAAATGACCGGCCTGTGTTTTACGAGCTTCTTGGCAATCCTGGTCATACTGTTGTTGTTGATGGATACGATGGGGATTACTTCCATATAAATTTCGGCTGGGGAGGATCAGAGAATGGCTATTTCATTCTTTCAGGAACCCAGTTTGCCTCTGTTTACACCTTTGGCTTCCGCGGAAACTCAGTGCTTAATATATCTCCGGAAAGAATAATTACAAATGTACAGGATTCACTGGCTCTTGTCGCACTGTATAATTCCACAGACGGCAGTAACTGGAAGAATAATACCAACTGGCTCACAGGCAGGCTATTAACCTGGCATGGGGTCCATCTGATAAATGGCAGGGTTCGGCATCTGGTACTAGATGATAATAACCTTACCGGCTCTATTCCCCCGGAGATCGGTAAACTTACCGGACTCACCTACCTTAATCTGGCCTCAAACAATCTGACAGGATCAATACCTGAACAGATTTGTCTTCTCACGAATCTTAAAGACCTGACACTTTCCCTGAATAAGCTGACAGGATCATTACCTGAAGATTTGGGAAAACTAACAAATCTGAAACTCATAACACTGGCAATCAATGAACTATCAGGACCAATTCCAGAATCAATAGGTAACATTACAGGCCTGTCTGTCCTGAACCTTACAAAAAACAAGCTTACAGGTTCAATACCCTCGTCAGTTTGCAGTCTGCAGAACCTTACATCTCTTGAATTAAGTGAGAATCTATTCTCCGGGGCACTTCCAGATTATATAGGAAATCTTACAGACCTTAGTTTCCTAAATATTGAGAAAAACAACTTTTCCGGAAAGCTTCCGTCAGGCATATCGGAATTGGATAAGCTGACAGGATTCATCTTAACTGATAACAAATTTGAAGGTGCAATTCCGTCAGGTATTGGGAATCTGTCACTTCTTACAAGCCTGATACTTGACAATAACCTCTTTACTTCTCTCCCTGATGAAATCGGATCGCTCGTTGCCTTAAAGCGCCTTACGGCAAATAATAACAAATTAAGCGGCAACCTCCCCGACGCAATCGGGAATCTTGTAAACCTTGAATACCTGAGTCTCAGCAATAACCTGATCACAAGCATCCCCGGCTCAATAGGCAAACTTAAAAAGCTGGAGTATTTATCACTTTCAGACAATCAGCTTGAAACTCTGCCACTGGAAACGGGAGACCTTGCATCTGTAAAGGAATTGGATCTTGCAGGCAACAAACTCACAACATTGCCATTTGAATTAAGCCAGTTGCCAGAAGCAGTTACACTTAAATTAAATCAAAACAATATTGAGGAGCTCAACTCCGGAATCACCCTGATGAAAAAGCTGCTTTACCTCGATCTGGCATCAAATAAACTCAGCAAACCACTACCTCAGCTATCGCATATCAATTTCTACTTACTCAACTTAAGTTTAAACAATTTATCCTTTGAAGATATTTCTTCATCAGGATTCTCAACTTTTGATCCGGCAAGCTTTCTGTACTTTAAACAGGACAATCTGAACCTTACTGATTCAGTTATTACATATCGCAGAGGAGATTCCCTGTCAATTGATATAAGGCAAATATCTGAAGCAGAACATATTAAAAACAGTTACAAATGGTATGGTAACGGTGCTTTAATATCCGATAGTGCAGTACTTAAACTGAAAAATACTGACGCTTCATCACAGGGTTATTATTATTGCCAGATAGAGAATGAAATATGGCCCGGACTTACGATTAGAACTGATTCTATATATCTGAAAATGATCAGTTCAGATATGGCTGCAGGTGATACGATTTCATCGAAAAACGGAACAACTCTGACTATTGCAGACAAAAAAATTACACTTGTACGGCCGGCAAATGTCAGAGGTCTGCTGACCTGGCAGGCTTCCCGCGATACAATAAACTGGATAAACCTGACAAACGGGCTTACTGATCCGCTTATTGACAATATTACAAAAATCACAGCAGACAGCCTTATAATTCAGCCACTTACACCTGCTTTATACAGATTCATGCTTAAGGAAGGCGACTGCAAACCAGTTTACAGTGACACAATAAGAGCAGTAATGATTAAATCAAAAGCACTGCTTGATACAATATTAAACACAAGCTCTGCTCCTGCAGAGATAAAGCTTCCGGAAATAGAACTCACAATTCCTGCCGGTATTTCAGACAGTGATTTCAGGCTTACAATCGACCTGATTGAAACTCCGCCAACTGTACCAGACAGTGTTATATCAGGACCTGTATACGATGTAAATCTAAGCTGCGGAAATAAATTCGAAGTGCCCATAAAAGTAAAACTTAAAATAAAGTCTGACTCCCTGCTGGCGACAACGATAAACCGTTTCAAACCAGTTTATTTTGATGAAGAAAAATATAGCTGGACCTTCTATGACAAAGGATCAGTAAGCCTGGATGATTCAACACTTGTATTCGAAACAGACCATCTTACAAAACTTGCTTACTGGGAAAAAAGCCTCACTGATGGTGATTACACTGACAAATTTGTAAAGGACGGTGTAACAGTATATTACAAGAAGAAATTGCTGGATCTGATGGGCCTGTACGATAAAAACCAGGTAACACAAACCTGGCATGTACCTTCAGGTGATCCGGAATCAGAAACCCCGCTCCAGGTTCAGGATATGGCTCATTTCACAGAAGAAGTCATGGCTAAGTTCAGAACACTCGGCTTACAGGTGCCTGATGAGATATCAATTTATGCTGACAATATAGATGATTTCGGTGTTGTCGGCCTGCTGGGAATGACAAATGGTTACCTCACAATAAGCATTTATATTGATGATCCTGTACTTCTGAGGAGTGTCATAGCCCATGAGTATATGCACTTTACGCAGGATTACTATATCTCGGCACATCCGGGCAATATTTTCTGGATGGAAGCAAATGGCCACCTTGCTGACAGAATGGTCTGGGACAGCACAATAGTACCAGTCAGTGAATCAGAACATTACCTCCTCGACAACAGGGCTTCTGCCAACTCTGTTTTTCAGTTCCTGTCGAAATCATGGGATTACTGGGATGCCTCAATTCTGACACAGAATCTTGCCGGAAACATAGATTTCTGCTATCAGGCAGGTACTTTTATTCATTATATGAGAAGTTATAAGCCAGGGACCAAACTCAAACCGGAAGTTCTGCTGAAGGAAACTTCACTTCTGGGATCATGGAAAGACTATCTTGACTCTTACATCAGGAACAACCTTGGATCAACTATCAATGATCAGTATGCAGAATATGTTAAATTCATTTTCTCAGGTAAAGACCCTGACTTCACAGTTCTAAATACAGGCTCAGAGGATAAAGGTGATCCACTCAAGTATATTTTTCAGGCTCCGGATGATTTCTCAAGGAAACATTTGATTAAACTACCTGAAGATCAGACTACTATCCCAACCATAAATGAAGAACTCTCAGTTGAACTGAAACCACTCTCATCCAGAGTTGAACATTTTTATAATATGAGCCAGAACCGCTCACTTTGTATAAAATATGTAAGGAAGCACACTGATACAGCTTCAGTAAAAGTATACCTCTGCAAATTCAATACTGCCACTAAAACCATGGATATGAGCGATATATCAAAAACAGACAGCTCATATTTCTTTATACTTGCCGCAAGTGATGAGAATCTTCAGGATAAGACTAACCAGGCTTTCCTGCTGTTCATAAATAAAAATGGCAATGATGAATTAACTGCAGAATATGAACTTGAAATAACTCCTGTTACCGACTTCAGCTACCTGTACACATTCTGGTTTGGCAATGATGCAGGAACGGAAAGTTATGATCATAAATACAATGATGGTACTGACAGGAGGATTTACTTCTGGGTCTCTGATAATGCCAGCCGTTCAAAAGTATACACCGACAGCTCCTTTATAATAACTGAACAGAGAGCAAATGGTGTTATGGAACTATATTACAATTTCAGAAACGGGAATATGAGCATAACTGAAAATAAAGCAGGAACTTATGGTTATTATGATGTGAATACTAATACTACTGAAACAATTTCATATACCGGAAGCACGACTGTTGAACTGAAAAATATTTTCTTCGCACCATTATCAGAAAGCCTTGTAAATCAGGGTGCAGGAATCTATGACTTTCACTCAAAGAATAGTCTTGATACCAAAGGTCTGATCATCAGGATTAGCGACACTTATACTGCAACATGTACAACATGTCCGGGATCATCAGTAGTTGAGTCATACACTTATACATCAACCGACTGGAATACAGATCCCGGCATCAGGCTTAACATTCAGGTAAAATAGCCGAAGCATAAGCAGAATAATAAAAGACTAGAACTGGCGAAAAACAGGTATTTTCCTCATTCTGAGGTTATCAGGAGTAACTTCAAGGTACTCATCATCCTTGATCTGTTCCATGGATTCTTCAAGTGAGAACCTGATTTTCGGAGCTATTTTAAGACCTTCATCACTTCCGGAAGCCCTCATGTTTGTAAGCTTCTTGCCTTTAACAATATTTACTTCCAGGTCGCCCGGCCTTGTATATTCTCCGATTACCTGACCTTTATATACCATTTCACCCGGATCGATATAGAATCTTCCCCTGTCCTGAAGCCGGTCAATTGCATATCCAGTCGCCATTCCCTGCTCCATGGAGATCAGAGACCCATTCTGGCGTGGCATAAGATCGTCGCCCTTATACTTATCGTAAGCCCTGAACCTGTGATGCATGACAGCTTCACCAGAAGTTGCTGTTAACATATTGTTACGCAACCCTATGAGACCCCTTGAAGGGATATCGAATTCAAGATGGATAAGGTCGCCCTTCGGTTCAATTGTAAGCATTTCCCCTTTACGCTGGGTAACAAGCTCAATTGCTTTTCCTGAGACCTCTGAAGGCACATCTATTGTAAGTGTTTCATACGGTTCACATTTAATCCCGTCAATATCCTTCAGTATAACCTTTGGCTTGCCCACCTGAAATTCATAACCTTCCCTGCGCATTGTTTCAATCAGAATTGAGAGATGGAGTATTCCGCGGCCATAGACATTGAAAGTATCCTCCGATTTTGTCTCCTCAACCCTTAGTGCCAGGTTTTTCTCAGTTTCCCGGAACAACCTTGTTCTCAGATGTCTTGATGTAACAAATTTTCCTTCCTTACCGAAAAAGGGTGAATTGTTTATTGTGAAAACCATACTCATTGTAGGCTCATCGACCTCAATGCGCTGAAGAGCCTCTGGTTCAAGCAAATCAGCCAGGGTATCCCCTATCTCAAAATCGTCAAGGCCAATAACTGCACACAGGTCTCCGCAACGTACCGATTCGGTCTTTATTCGTCCAAGACCTTCAAATACAAATAATTCCTTTACTCTTACCTTCTTTACCTTGCCATCCTTTTTGCAGAGAGTATAATCCTCCCCGGTAACGATATCGCCTCTGAATACCCTGCCTATCGCTATCCTGCCTACATAACTTGAATAATCCAGGGAAGCAACCTGCATCTGTGCTGTTCCTTCATTATATTTCGGTTCAGGTATTTCTTTCAGAATTGTATCAAGAAGATATTTAATATCGGTAGCAGGTTTCTTCCAGTCAGCACTCATCCATCCAAGCTTCGAAGATCCGAAAACAGTCTCGAAGTTAAGCTGGTCTTCGGAAGCATCAAGGTTGAACATAAGCTCAAATACATCCTGCTGAACCTCGTCCGGCCTGCAATTTTCCTTATCAACCTTGTTTATTACAACAATTGGTTTCAGACCGAGGGCGACAGCTTTACCGAGAACGAAGCGTGTCTGTGGCATGGGGCCTTCAAGCGCATCGACAAGAAGAAGTACTCCGTCTGCCATTTTAAGGACCCTTTCAACCTCACCACCGAAGTCGGCATGTCCCGGAGTATCAATGATATTAATCTTAACCCCGTTATAGTTGGCAGCTACATTCTTTGATAGTATTGTAATGCCTCTTTCCCTCTCGAGGTCATTGTTGTCGAGTATCAGCTCCCCTGCATCCTTGCGCTTGTCTATCACCTGACACTCCTGTATGATCCTGTCTACCAGCGTTGTTTTGCCATGGTCGACATGAGCAATTATTGCAATATTACGTATTGACTGCATACAAAAAAATTAGACCGCAAAAGTAATATTATTGGCCGTAATAAAGTAAAAACCACTGATAATTAATTATTGACAGAAAAAAATATCTATATTGGCCTGAAACTTAAAAGAGATATTTATGAAAAAACTACTCACATTTCTTGTTTTGACTCTTCTCGCTGTAACCGTTGCTACAGGCCAGCAGAGTGTGAAACTTGCCGTTGGCACAAAGGCTCCGGAATGGATGTTCACAGATGCTGACAAGCAGGAATTCACAATGAATACGTGGGCCGGCAAGGTAATCCAGGTTAATTATGTTGATCCGGATGAATCAGAACTCAATGAACCATTCAATGAGGCAGTTAATAAGGCCGTTGACAAGGATAAGAGAATCAGCCGCGATTATTTCAAGGGATTCGGAATAGTTGACTGCAAATCAACATGGAAACCAAATGCACTTATAAGAACTATTGCAGGAAACAAGGCAAAGAAATTCAATACTACAATACTTTTCGATTATGATGCAACCCTTCAGAAACTATGGGGAATGCCGGAAGATAACTATACTGTTGCAATACTTGACAAAAACAGGGTTTGCCGTGCTCTTTACAAGGGAAAGATCCCGGAATCGGAAAATGAGAAAATAATACAGCTGATTATCTCATTGACAAAGGAATAGCATTTTTTTATAAGCAAAATACTGACCGCAGGAACATTTGGGCCTGCGGTTTTTTTTATGCCTGAGGCAAGGTATCTTTATCTTTCCTCTTCCACATCCGATATCTCGGTACCAAGCTTTGCCTTAATCCTCTGCAGGTCATGCTTCATCCCTGCAACAGCCTGGATCAGTTGTTTTTCGGGAAGAACAGGGTCTGGCAGCTCACTGCTTATATAATTGACGAATTTCCATATCTCCTTTACTTCGTTTATATGGACTTCATAAGGCTCATATATAGGATTGAGTGAATAAAGAACAAGCTTTCCATCCTTCCTTATATTGTTCTCAACAACCTTGAATACAATTC
>CAZEYY010000034.1:0-1530 GCA_964516485.1 uncultured Rikenellaceae bacterium | reverse complement strand
AGAACAAGCTTTCCATCCTTCCTTATATTGTTCTCAACAACCTTGAATACAATTCCGTCATCCATTGTAAAAACAATGTATGCCTTACCACTGATAATATCCATCCAGTCCTGCTGGAATTCACCGGTAACCCACGATCCGTCAGGAATGGGGAGCATGGAATCTCCTTTCAGCTGGAAAGTCCTGTACTTCTTCTTCTCTGAAAGAAATGGAAGAGTGAATACAGGAAGCTCGCCGATAAATTCCGGATCGGCATAGCCTGTTGTGTAGCCTGCCTTTGCCTTTTCAGGAACAAGTTCTATGTTTTCAGCGTTCCTTGTATTTACAGAGGTTGTAAGCACCCGAAGGTTACTTCCCTTCACGTAGGCATCATAGCCACGTTCAAGCTCGCCAAGCTGGCTTTCCGACAATTTCGAAATATCAACCTTTAGTATTGTATCGATTGATATATTGAAATATCCTGAGAATGAAATCAGTATTTCAATCCCGGGCTGGGCAACTCCGTTCTCATAACCACTTAGGGTTGAACGCTTAAGGTTAAGGGCAAAAGCCACATCATCCTGTGTGCGCCCTCTCCTTTTTCTCAAAAATTTTATGTTCTGCGAAAAGTACATAATTAGAAAATTGATTATATTGTAATCATAGATTTGATTAATATTTAATCAAATGTAAAATAAGTATTTGATATAAACAAGAAAAAGTAAAAAAATCACACAGAGTAACACAGAGCAATAATCTATAAGATGTTCAACACAGGCAACACAGGCAACATAGAACGGACAATCCTTCACCTCGACCTTGACACCTTCTTTGTGTCAGTTGAAAGGCTCAGGAACAGTGCTCTCATGGGAAAGCCTGTTATAATTGGCGGCATGTCTGACCGTGGCGTTGTATCGAGTTGCAGCTACGAAGCCAGGAAATACGGGGTCAGCTCAGCCATGCCAATGAAACTTGCCAGGAATATGTGTCCCGATGCTGTAATAATACGGGGCGACATGGAACTTTACAGCAACTACTCAAATATCGTGACCGACATAATTGCCGAAAGATCACCGCTTTATGAAAAGACATCTGTAGATGAACATTACATCGACCTGACGGGCATGGATCGCTTTTACGGGTGCCATAAATGGTCGCATGAACTCAGGCAGTGTATAATAAAGGAAACCGGTCTGCCGATATCAGCTGGTTTATCAGTAAACAAGACTGTATCGAAAATTGCTAACGGAGAAGCAAAGCCAAACGGGGAAATAGAGGTTCAGAGGGAAGCAGTACATCACTTCCTTGATCCACTGTCGATCAATAAGATACCTATGATAGGCCAGAAGACCTACCACCTGCTGCGATCGATGGGAATAGCCACAATATACACCCTGAGAAACATTCCTTCCGAGATGCTTGAGAAACTGATGGGCAAAAACGGTCTTGAAATATGGAAAAAGGCCAACGGAATAGACTCAACTCCCGTTTTCAGCTATTCAGAACAGAAATCTATAAGTACTGAAAATACTTTTGACAAGGACACAACCG
>CAZEYY010000033.1:0-31294 GCA_964516485.1 uncultured Rikenellaceae bacterium | reverse complement strand
TCGATTCAATACCTGCCTGGGTACAGTCAGGACTTACAGTTGCGGGAAATATGCTTCCGGCAGCAGGCTTTGCCCTGCTTATGAACCTTATGTTCAATAAAAAAGCAGCAGCTTACTTCTTCCTCGGCTTCATTCTTGCAAGCTATCTCAAACTGCCAATGATAGCAATAGGCGGGCTCGGAGTTATAATTGCCCTGATAATTACCGATCTGAATAGCAAAAAGCAGCCTGCAGATAATGACGATTTCAGCGATATACCTGATGAAGGCACAGCTAAAACAGGGTCTCTTGTAAACAAAGGTGATCTGAGAAAAGTCTTTTTCAGGTCACTGGCGCTGGAAGCCAACTTCAACTTTGAATCCTGGCAGAATACAGGTTTTGCCTTCTCAATGATACCAGTGCTGAAGAGGCTGTACCGGACTAAGGAACAAATGGCTTCAGCCTTGAAAAGGCATCTTCAGTTTTTCAATACAACCGCTCATGGTTCAACTCTTATAATGGGCATTACAGCGGCTATGGAGGAGCAGAATTCAGGCAGGGAAGATTTTGATAATGAATCGATTAATGCAGTCAAATCAGGATTGATGGGCCCACTGGCCGGGGTATTTGACTCCCTTTTCTGGGGGACTCTTAAGGTTATTGCTGCCGGTGTTGGAATATCACTTGCAATAAACGGAAATTCACTTGGACCTCTTCTGTTTATCCTGATCTTCAACATACCTCACATCGCATTAAGATACAACCTAACCTTTATTGGATACAACACTGGAAACAGGTTCCTGCAGGATCTTGCAAAAAGCGGGATCATGGATAAACTTACAACAGGTGCGACAATCCTTGGCATGATGGTTATTGGGGCGATGCCGGCAATACTGATGCCGGTAAAAACACCAATAATGATTGGAGCCCAGGGCTCACAGGTAGCGCTTCAGGGCATACTTGACCAGCTGGCTCCCGGGATATTGCCGCTGGGACTAACCTTCCTGACATTCTGGTTTGTAAGGAAGAACATTAAAACAACATGGATACTTCTCGGAATTCTTGCACTGGGATTCCTGGGAAGTGTCCTTCATATATTTGTCTGAAAAACAAAAAAACATGAAAGGAAGCGGATTATCACCGGGAATTGCTACAGGAAAAGCTCTGATAATAAGAAGGAAGGAGACTGTCAGCGCTGTCCGCTACCTTGAGAATGAGGGGCAGAAAGCAGATGAGATTAAAAGTTTCGACCTTGCAGTTGAGGCTGCCGTGAACGAAATAAGGAAAATAATCGAGGTTTGTGGCTCAAACTTCAGACCTGATGATATCTCAATACTCGAAACCCAGACAGAATTCATAGCTGACAGCCAGTTAAGGAATGACGTAGCCGATTGCATCAGTAAGGATAACATGACTGCTGTAAGCGCTGTCAGGAAGGTCACCGGAGAAATGGCAAAGACTTTTGGTGAAATGAATGATGAATATCTCAGGGCGAGGGTTACAGACATACAGGATGCAGGAAACCGCATTGTAAGATATCTTTTGAGAGGTGAGGAATATACTGTAACTGCAAAAAACAGGAACACAATACTGGTTACAGAGGACATCACTCCAACTGAAGCGCTGACTCTGGATTCAAAGCTGATTTGCGGAATAATAACTACCGAAGGAGGAAGAACTTCCCATGCTGCGATAATTGCAAGGTCGAGAGGGATACCTGCAGTAGGCGGGTGCGGATCTGAAATTATGAGTATTCCCGACAATGAAACCGTAATAATTGATGGCACAAGCGGCGAGGTGCTTATTAATCCTTCCACCAAAACAATCAAAGACTACGAAAAAAGAAAAAAGGACTTTGACAGCAATGCAGAAATGCTAAGGCAGTTGCGTGACAAACCTGCTATAACAAAAGATGGCATAGCGGTTGCCCTCTATGGTAATATAAGCAGTTATAAGGAAATTGAAAACCTCGACGAATGCGGTGGTGAAGGTGTCGGACTGCTTCGTACCGAACTCTTCTTCATGACAAGTGAAGACTTCCCTGCTGAGGAAGAACAGTTTGAATTCTATCTGCAGGCAGCCATTGCAGCCGGAAAGAAACCTGTAATAATACGTACACTTGATATCGGTGGTGATAAACAGCTCCCGTATTTCCCACTTCCGGCTGAGAGCAATCCTTTTCTGGGATACAGGGCAATCAGGATTTCACTTGACAGGCAGGAGCTCTTCCTTACTCAGGTTATGGCTATACTAAGAGCCTCAATGTACGGCAACCTGAAGATAATGCTGCCAATGATTTCAGGGATTAATGAGCTCAGAGAAGCAAAGGAAATCATAAACATTGCAAAAAGCCGTCTTGCAGCCTCGGACAAAAGATTCAGAGAGAATATTGAGACAGGCATAATGCTTGAGATACCATCTGCTGCTATGATGACAGGACTCCTGGCACGCGAGGCAGATTTTTTCAGTATAGGAACAAATGACCTGTGCCAGTACACAATGGCCGTTGACCGCATGAACAGCAAAGTTGCCGGACTCTATGATCATTTCAATCCTGGTTTCCTGCGCCTTGTTGCCACAGCTGTTGAACAGGCACACCAGCACGGTAAACCGGTGGGAATGTGCGGGGAAATGGCTTCCGATCCCCTTGCTGTTCCTCTGCTTATTGGAATGGGATTAAGGGAATTCTCAATGCCGGCATCTTCAATACCTGTAGTGAAACAGATCATAAATTCATGCAGCGCTGGCAACTGTGAGAAAATGTGGAAAAAAGTTATGAGAATGGACAAGCAGGAAGATATCAGGCTCTTCCTGAAAAATGAGATGAAATGATAAAAGCAGACTATGTGATAATTGATCCGCTGGGCATGCATGCACGACCAGCCACAGCACTTCTGAAACTGTCAAGAAATTATAAATCGGCAGTTATAATACAGAAAGCAGGAAAATCAGTTCCTGTGAAAAGCATGATAAACATCCTGGGGATGGCTGTTAAGGCAGGTGATACTGTTACAATAATAACAGAAGGAGAGGATGAACAGGCTGCAGCACTGGCAATGGAGCACTTTTTTACTGTTGAAATGAAGAACTTCTAATAATCTGATAATATGAAAATTACAATAACGCCAACAGAGAAAGAATTTGATGTAGCTGCTGCATGGAGGATAATTTCGCAGATGCTCTGTAAACCTGATGCTGTTATAGGATTGTCAACCGGTCAGACAACAATTGGCATGCACAAGGTTGTTTCTGATATTTTCAGTCAGTATCCATTTGATGTTTCACGCATAACGCTCTTCAATGTTGATGAACTCACTAACCTTCCGAGAGAATACTCAGGAAGCTGTTATACAATGATTAAGACCCAGCTTGCTGATCCGCTGGGAATACCTGAAGAAAATTTTTTAATGCCACCTACACTCTCTGATGATTTTGAAGCTGAATGTCGCCTGTTTGAGAAGAGGCTTGCAGAAAGAGGAGGCGCAGACCTTCAGATGCTGGGAATAGGAACTAACGGGCATATTGGTATAAACCAGCCCGGAACACCCTTTGAAAGTGAAACCTGGGTATCGCCTATGGATCCTGATTTTGAGGCAAGGGTAAGGCGGGAGACGAAGGTTCCGCCTGAGACTGTCCTGGGTGGTCTGACAAGAGGGATAAGCAACATTATGCACACAAGGAAACTGATCCTTGTTGCAAAAGGCGCCCATAAGGCAGACATTATTGCAAAGGCCATCCTTGGACCGGTAACAACAGACATTCCGGCTTCAGTGGTTCAGCTGCACCCCGATTGCGAAATACTCCTTGATGCAGAGGCTGCTTCAGGGATAACAGGCAAAATCTGACAGGAGATTCAATCTTATTTTTTTTCGAAGACGTTACCTTTTTTATCGGAGGCAACAACCCAGCGCAGTCCGTTGATGATCAGCATGTCCTGGGTTGCATCCCCAAATACATTTTCGTCATGTCCCATGTTCATGTATATCATCCTGTAGTCTGTATTAGTCCATACAACAGGCAGATCACCGTCGGGAATTATATCCTTCAGCCCTAGCGGATAATTCTCAGGTGAAAGAGAAACGAGCACCCTGATATTCTTCCTTTCCCTCGGGCTTGGTTTCCACTGGTACCATTCATTTATGGGGGAAACAAAAGTTTGAGGCAATCCTTTTGTCACATCATGGCTCTGATCATCCACGAGCAGTTTTGCAGGCATTGGCGGCCAGTTATTCCGGTAAAAGACACCTCCTCCTAGGAAGTCAAGCAGCCAGGGCCATTTTGTTGATTTGTCGTTATAGGCAGCTACATGAAATCCGAACCAGCCCCCTCCGTTTTCCATATATTTCTCAAAGGCTGCCCGTTGTGCAGGACTGTGAGGAAAATCATTTATCATCATCACAATTGAATAATCTTTCAGCTTCTCATCATTCAGATCAGCCATGTTGCTTGTTGTATCAAATACAAAACCATTGCCTTTTGTAAGGTCCTTGAAAAAGAATATTGCGGCTTTAGCAAAATCAACATGGTCCTTTTCAACCTTTGTTGAGTAAAACGCCAGCATTTTAAAGCGCGGAAACTGGGCTGAGAGATTTAATGTTATAAAGGACAAAGCTATCAGCAACAATTTTCTAATTAACATTCTATTAATTTTCATTGTAATAAATATTATGTTTTGATTAAAGATGAATTCACTATTTATAATTCTTCTCCCCATTCTGATAGCTATCGGAATCCTACCCCACAGAGGGAGGGGATTTCCATCCCCCTCTCACTCCGGGTTAATATTACTTCCCTGATGACCATTTAATTGCATTGGCAAACATAGTTGTGAAGTCCCTTGACTGAAGTAACGACCCGTCATGGCCCATCAGGAAATAAACATTTCTTGCCTTCATCTTTTCATTCACCCATACAACAGGGTGATCACCCATCTTTATGTCTGATGCAGGATTGTAAGTCGACTCATCAACTGTTGCAAGCACATGCACATTTGGCCGGGGGCTCTTATTGTATGTATACCATTCATCATTGTCGAGTACGAATGATTTTGAAACACCTTTCATTACAGGATGTTTCTGATCCTCAACATTAACCTTCGCCGATGCTGTTGCAGCAATATAGTTATCGAACCTTATACCGCCCATGAAATCAGAGAACCAGGTCCACATCGGATAACCGTCGAATTCACCCAGGAGTGTTGCATGATGGAATCCTACCCAGCCTCCCCTGCCCTCTTCAATATACTTAATAAAGGCCGACATTGCCTTTTCCGGCCAGGTATACGGAGGATAGTCAAGCTGAATGAATACCTTATAATTCTTAAGGTATTCCTCATCTATTACATTCGCCTTATTAATTACGGTTAATTCAAGCTTATTATCTGCCGCATATTTGTCAAGCCATTTTAGGGCTGCTGCTGCAAAGCTTTCATGTTGTCCGCCCCGTTCAGTCAGAACAAGGATTTTGTATGCAGGTTTCTGAGCTTCAGCAGTGAAGGCAGAAAGCATCAGAATTACAAGAGCTGAAATACAGAACCTTACAAAAGCATTTTTCTTCATTATCTGTTTTATTTAATTTATTCCATTCGTTAAACCTGAAAATCAATTTACTCCCCGTGGGTCCCGAAAGCTTTCGGGAGGGGTAAATAAATTGATTTTCAGGTTATTTTTCATTTTATTTATCTGATGACATTGCCGTAACTGCCTGAAGGAACCATCCTGTATGAGGGATCCACTGTTCACTCCAGCGCCACTCGTTGCCATTATCCTCCATTTTAAAATCAATACCCGATCCGTTGCCGTTACCATCCTTACCTGTAATACCATTTGAAATACCTCCTCTTCCTGAGCCATGACCATACATTGCACTCATGTAAGGGACATTGTTTGTTCCGTAACCATACATCATGCAGATATTGTAAGGATTACAGCCAAGAATCCACGAAACTGCATTTGAAGCATATTCAGCCAGGTCCTTCCTGACTCCGTAAGCTCCTGTGCCGGGATAGACAAGTCTGCCTCCCACAATTGCGGCAGCAGCCAGTGAACCGAGACGGGCATCTTCGCCCTGCCACCACCATCCGCTTTCATTTTCATGAGGGATGAAGAAACCATTCTGCACCTTGCCTTTATAGAGGAAACTCTGCCTTGGGTACCCGAAGGGATTTATCACTTCCGAAGTAACTTTCAGGTTATAGTCAAGGGCTTTTTTGATAGTTTCCAGGGCTGATGAACGCAGGGCCTTGTCTTCTTCCTTTTCAAGGTATCGTGCAAGGGCAATTACCGGAAGACCTGCATCAGCTGCATGCCAGAAAGGCCTGCCTGAATCATTTGAATTGAAGTAACCCTGTGGAGTCATCCTTGCTTCAAGATTTCCTGCCCTTTTCCTTGCTTCATTCCTGTATCTATCCTTGCCTGTTGCGATCCATAGCTCTGTGGCACCCATCAGGGCACAATAATCATCAATAATATTCTCCTTGCCATCATCGGCATACTTCGGGCTGTTAACAAGAAGGTGAGCAAAAGCTTTTTCTGCGCTTTCGAGATATTGTTTTGAGGTAAATTCACCACCCATACCCCATTGGGATATCCTTGCAAGGGCAGCAACTCCCATGCCTCCTCCTTCCCTGAAACCACACTGATAGTCGGATGTTGTCTTGCTGTCGGCAAGAAGGCCAACAACCCTGCGGGCTTTCGGATCCCTGTTGAAATAGGTAAATACTGTCATGTAAAAATATCCTTCCGGGGAAAGAGACTTCAGAATATAATCGGCTCCGTATATTGCCTCCTTTCTGAGCTTATCGAGTGCATCTGCCTCTGCAAGCATCTTCCCGGCCTTTTCGACAGTATTTGCCATTGACCAGGTTACCATAGGTGTCTGCTGTGGATTCATGTAATTTGTATAGGCAAGATGTGAGAAATACTTGCTTATGTCACCTGAGGCGTCACACCATCCACCTCTGAGGTCGACAGTTTTATCGCTTCCATAAAGAATAATGCTCTTGTCTGCTTCCTGCTCCTGGGGCGAACCTGCCCTCTGGTGGAAAAAGAAAGATGTGATAGCCGGTATTGCCTTCTTTCCAAGAGCTTTGTCACCAATCTCAAAGTCATAGGAAGAATACTCCTTCCCATTAACTCTGACAAATATTTTGTAATAACCGCTTTTCTGAAATTCAGAAAAATCAGCTTTTGAATAATAGATACCCGGATTCCACTCATCAACCTTACCGGCTGCTGACAGTTTTCCCGTGAACACATTCTTAAGTGCAATTGCATCCAGAACTTCAAAAGAAATGTCAAATGGCAGGGGTTTACTGCTTCTTACTATTGCAGTTTTCAAACCATTAAGGTCATAAGCGACCTGGTTCACAAGTATTGTGATCTCCTGCTTCAGGGAATTCTCAACTGTCCTGATCTCCTTATCTTCAGAAGGCTCAGCAGCCCAAAGTATCGCATTACGCATGAGCTTTGAGAAGTTTGGATCGGTGCATGCTGTGGTATCATGTCCTATACCTATATATATTACTCTTTCAAATTTTTCATTTACCCATATCATAGGATGATCACCCATTGGAATTGCCGGCTGATAGGATTTTTCATCGGCAGTTGCCAGCACGTGCACCTTTGCCCTCGGACTTTTATTGAATTCATACCATTCATCATAAAACCTGAAAGATTCAGGCAGATCTTTTGTGACAGGATGGTTCCTGTCCTCAACGATTATTGTTCCAGTCTGTTTTGCAGGATGAGGTGAATATATTATATCGCCCATCAGATGCTCAAACCACATCCAGTATGGGGCATCAGGGCCTTTGAACTGAGTACCGGTAAGCCCGGCAGCATGAACACCAACCCAACCGTTTCCACGTTCAACAAAATGCTGAAGGGCAATCTGCTGCTCCAATGTCATATCGAAAGGCGCCAGGTGGAGCATAACAAATACCTTATAGTTTGCAAGGTTCTCCTCATTAATAAGCGAAGCATCTCGTGTGACAGTTATCTCAAAATTGTTATCCTCAGCAATCTTTTCAAGAAAGGCTTTCGACTTAATTATCATTGGATCATGGTCAGGATCTGCTGATGCTACTGCCAGCACTTTAAAATCAGGAACAGGCTTATAAACAGCAGAATACAGAGCTTCCCTTCCCGTCACAAAGAGTGTCTTCCTGTCTTTTCCTCCGAAGGCAAGAGTATTCGGACGCTCCGGGATATGTATTATTCCTTTCTGCCTGCCTTCGCTGTTGATAACATAAATATCACCATCGGCAATATAAACATCACCATTTACAGCAGGTACCGAGGAGAACTCCCCCTTTTCAGCAAAGGCTTTCAGTCCTGAGACATAGCCCTTATCGTCAACATCCAGGCTGACAGTTCTTTTGTCATATTCGTTGCTGACGTATAACTTTTTTCCCGGAAAAGCCTCAGCCATACCTGAGGAGCGGGCCAGATCGTAGCATACAGGGATGATTGTTTTTCCATCGGGAGCTACCCAGCATTCCTCATTTCTGTTCACAACAACCTTATTAAAGTCGTGATAATCCCTCCACCTGTTTGAAGGATAAAGCGCTTTACTGATTTTCGTAAGAGAAACCATCTTTTCTTTCCTCAGAGGAGCCAGTGTCTCATCAGGATTAGCCGGATCAACAGAGTATGCAAGTGTTGCAAAACCTGAGTTGCCCCACATGCTGAAGGAAGTACCGGATGCATCGGGTGGATTTGTGAATTTTTCCTGCACCCCGTTAACCTTATGACCGAATTGCGGATTATACCTGAATACAACAAGAAGATTATCTTCAGTATCACATCCCAGGGAAAGTGGTTCCCAGGGATAATCAGCAATAAGGTCGAGAGTGTTTGTTTCAGCCGACCACCTGTAGATACGCTTCAGTCTCTGTTCCGAGAAATACACATTACCCTTTGAATCACTGCACATTCCTTCGGCAAACTCAAAGCCCCTTGCAAGCATCCTGGCAGGTCCGTCAGATGAGACCGAATTATTTACCGGCGTCCTGCCTGAAATGAACAGCCGTGCAAGCTCTGAAGGCCTGACCTCTGTATTTGTATTTATGTCATACAGGGGATTATCGGTAGTGAATTTTATCTGACTGTAATTATGGACATTCAGGAATTCAAGGTTACTGCAATCCCAGGTCCTGACTGAATAGGGATAAGGTGTCTTAAACCTGATCACCCTGAACATGTAAAGGTTTGCAAAAACAAGGTTGCTGCAGTTGCTGATCTCCATTGGCTGGCAATAAACACCTTCGCGGCTTTCTTCCTCAAGCTGCAGTGCATACATTTTCCAGTTCGACACCCTGTGGAATCTCACTTCGTTGCGTACATGATGTTCAACTGACATTGCATAAATCTTTCCGGGTGTTGAGGTATTTGACACATAGATCCCGGACACCGCGTAGCTGCTTGCAGTCCATATATTTTTGAATATACCTCCCCCGTTTGTGATCCAGAGACTCCAGTATTGTGTATCCCATGCAGGATCAGGTCCTGCAATGGGCTGCGGTTTGCGTGTCTGGTCGCCGTAACCGGCCCAGGGTACATAGGGCCCTTTTTTCATAGAACCATGGCCGCCAACAAACTTCACATCATCCATGAGAGATTTACTGCTCCCGGACCATTTGCAGGCAACGGCCCTGTAATTATATTCACCTGTAAAAATGCCAATGCCTGTAATAATATTATCACCCCCTTTTTCAGTTTCAATCATGGGTTTTGGAGAACCGAATCCGCTGAAAGCAGGTGTGCTTTCTCCCAGAATAATCTGCGTGGCAATCGGATGCAAACCGATAATGACAGTCCCGGGTTTCAGCTTTATCGTTTCAGAAATCCTGTAAAGTCCTTGTGGAAGATATATTGTTTTGTATTGTTCTATTGCCTTCTTCAACACCTCAGTATCATCATTTTCACCGTCACCCTTCGCTCCCAGCTCCTTCAGGCTGACCCATGAATCCATTCCGGGAAGCGGCGTTATATCTGTCACCGCAGGGGCCGGAAGTGCAGCAAGTGACTCCTGTTCAAAGACAGTTTTAAACTCCTGCTCTGCAGTCAGGTCCTCCATCTGCAGACCATAAACAAACCGTTTTATCCTGTAAATATTTCCGGATCCTTTTGTAAAAGTCCCGCTTCTCTGGTATTCAGCCACTAAGGGCACATTCTGACAGGTAATGTTTCTCATGTTTATCTGAAGGATATCATTGCCTTCATTTTCAAATGAAACTACAGGACCTGTAACATTGACAAGCTGACAATCCTCCATGTAGAGTTTCTCCCAGAAATCAGGATCCACATCAATCACTTTCGGCACATTCCTGACATTCATCCTTACTATTGTCAGCCCGGCCTGTTGTGTTTTTATAGCGGCCTTCCTCTGACCTTCAAAATACGTGTCAAGCATCATGAACTGCCAGCCAGGGGATGCTTTTGTTGTATAGATCCCATATTCACCACCGAAGAAACGAACATCCTCCATGTAATTTCCAATATCGAACAAGCCAGCCTTACCTTTACCTATATTCACATCACAATGCGATACAAAGCTGTGCTGGGCATAGTGTGTACGAAGGGCCACTGCCTCCGGATTTCCTTCTTCAATAACAATGTCAATATTTGAAAGGCAGCTGTAAAAGGTTCCCGCTCCTGCATCATTTACAGGTTTTCCCTCTTCCACCACACTGCTTGTAAACCAGAACATGTAATTTGCCTTTCCCTTGTCGGATAAAACAGGTTCCTGATATCCGGGAGTGTTCTTCTTCAGAACAAAAACAGGCCTCTTCTGACCATAACCAATAATTCTTATCGCTCCAGGGATGTAAATTGTTTTTGAAATAACGTAAGTGCCTTCAGGAATGAATATTATACCAAAATTCTGTTCAAGTTTCAGTTTATTTATTGCACCCTGGAGGGCTTCAGTCACATCTGTTTTGCCATCTGCTTTTATTTTATAATTGTCAGGAGTGAAATATACAGCTTCAGGATCTGATGGCTTTAACCTGTAGAAGGAGCTGCTTTTTGGAACAACAGCCTTCGATACGGAAAAATGAGCAAAAAGTATAAGCAGAATAATTTTCAGAAATTGTTTTTCCATTTTAGAAGGTATAGGTTTTTAACATGATGAAATACAGATTTTCACTGTTGCCTGAATAAATTGAAGAATAAATTGAAGAATAAATTTAAGCAGTTAAAAGATACTACAGCACTGCGGGACTCCGGATTAATGATTTTTAACACAGAGGCTCAGTACATTTCTATCAGGTTAACCTTTCTGAGTCCCTGACAGACATCCTTCTCAAACCAGGTAATTCAGTCAGTGAAGAGCCTCACGGATGAATTCAGGCTGTCCTGTTTCATTGAAGTCTGACTATCCCGTTTTTTCCTGAATATACTGCCTTGCCGTCCAGGTACACTTTTGACCTGCCATCTTTAAGGTCGATATCAACTGTATGTCCTTTCCATCCATATCCTCTTATAGTCATCTCACCTCCGGCAGGCATCTGCGGATTTATCCATAATGTTCCGTCAATACGTGGATCAAGACCAGCCATTCCGTACAAAATAACTTCTGATCCCAGAAGTCCTGATATTGTATTGGCTCTTTTATATGAAGGCACAGCCATCCGGTCACAATAATGCTCCTGGGGATAATACGGAAGATGTTCTCCCATCCAGAAAAGTCGTTTCAGGACATCAAAACCCAGATCAGGTCGTTTAATACCATAAAGAAGCAAGGAGAGTTGTGGTGTATCTCCTGTATAGGCACCACTTCCTCCCCAGTCAGGATCATTGAATTCGAAATGCATTGAATCAGCTGCTGAGACACTCGAAACACCATAGTCGAAAAGGAACTCTCCGGTCCTGAGATGCCTCAGCAATCCTGCCTTCATCTCTTCATCACAAACTCCCATCTGTAAAGGATCAAATCCCTGAATGGAGTAAACCATTTCAGGATGGCCATCAGGATAAATGCATCTGAACCAGCCTGCGGCAGAATCCCATAGCTTCTCCTTTATTGAAGCCTGAATCTGCTCCGCTTTCGTTCTCCAGAGAATGCTCTGCTGTTCCACTCCTCCCTGCAGGTCATTGAGGTCACTGAGTCTTCTCAGGCACCAGACTCTTTCAGCATTCGGGCTGGCAACATAATGCTCCCATCCGTCTGTTCTCATCTCCAGGAGGTTATGCTGATTGCCAAAATCAATGAGATTATTCCACTGAGGCTTTCTTTCAAGATCCTCTATGAGACTACGTGCATCATCAATAAGCACTTTATCCGCACCGGAATGCCTTGCAAGAGCCCAGATGATATTCATAAAGGAGAAAGTACTGTATGAATAAGAAACACCTGTTCCTGTTCCGGCAGGTGTATAGGAATAATATTTCCCGAGATCGACATTCATAAATTGCTTCACAAGCGGTTTTATCTCATCACCAAGCATCAGGGCAAGCATATTTGCCGAATATCCGAAATCCCAGAGATAACAGTTGAATCCGCCTCCGTCCATGGCAAGTGATGACAGGTAGGGCTGAATGAAAAAGCAAGGATTTTCCCAGATACAGACCAGGGCGCTCAGAACGGACCTGTTGTAATATTTATCCAGACCTGGAATATTGCTTTTTACAATGGGCACATCCGAAAGATATTTCTCTATCCTGCGGGTCCAGGCCTCACGTTGTTTCCGTTCCGCGGCAATAAAATCAAAATCATCTCCCGACTTTCCTGATTGTGAAGAAATTATAACAGCATAGGAATAATCAGCTGTTTCACCCGGATCGAGATTTCCCGTGTTATATTCCTTTGATTTATACAGTTTAAGTGACGCAGTACCTGAGGACCATTCAGTTTCATTTATCCTTTTTGCTGTGTCTGTGATATAAGGCTGCGAAAAACCCCATTCCTCAAGACTTTTATAAGCAGGATTCCCCCCTGTCATTTCAGGAACCGGAAATACTGATACAGGCTGAGATCCTTTGTTGCGGATTTTTATTTTAACAAGGAAACCGGGCTTGTCGGCTAAAGGTAACAGATCAGATGTTATCTGTACCCGTACAATGGATTCATTGATGCTTTTGTTGTACATTCCTTCCCTCCTGATATGCCCCGGATACCAGGTGCCCCTTGAATAAAGGATCCCGTCATGCATACCTCCCCACGCCCCATTGTCAGGAAGCAATTTTCCGTTTATGCTGAAACGGAAAGCAAGCTGAAATTTCTGTGCGGCATAAGGAGGAGAATAAAAGTCCTGCACACCGCAAAGGGTATATAACCATGGCTTTACAGTGGTAAATCCGCTGCTTACATAAATCTGGTTTGGCTGGTTTACGATCTTTGAAAGTGGAATTGCAAAATCATCCTCAGTCCACTTCTGAGCTGATATGCTACAATTCAGTAATAATGCTGAAATTAAAATCAATGATCGTGACAAATTCATATTAAGATTTATTTCATCATATTTTGGCCTCCTCCTAAGAGGTCCGCAAAACAAACTATTTTAACCACAGAGTACACAGAGCGCACTCAAAGGACACAAAGACATATTGCTGATCATTAAACCTTTGTGTTCTTTGTGCATTCCTTTGTGAACTTTGTGGTTAAACAGGAACATAGTGAGGTACTATCAAATCTCAAACTCTCCCAGTTGCAATGGATATCTTCCATATTCTCTAACCAGCTTAACGATATAATCATAGGTTGTACCGGAAACTCCTCCCGAGACGGAATGATCCGACTGAAAAATATAGCCTCCGCCCTTTGCTGCATTCAGCTTCCTCAGAGTTTCCTTCCTTATCAGCTCAAGGTCATTCGTCTCCCATAGAAGTATGTCATTGTTACCGCAATATCCTATCTGCTTACCGAAAACTTTTTTAAGTTTTACTGCATCCATATCAGCCTTCACTTCCAGTGGATTATAGGCATCAAGCTTCATATCTGCAAAATCTCCGAAAATGGCATTTACATTACCGCAACCATGATAAATCACCGGAAGTTTATGCTTATGGCATTCATCAATCATAGCTTTTACCCATGGCTTGAAATACTGCCTCCAGTACTCCGGATCAAAGAGCAGAGATTCCTTGTAGGCTACATCACCCCAGATGACAAAACCGTCAAGCAGTCCGCCTGCTGCCTTGATCTGCGCCTTTGTACAGTCGAGGTAAAATTGTCCAATCCTGTTTATCACATTTCCGAGCCTGTCAGGATACATTCCCAGCCAGAAGAGGAAGTTCTCCTGACCAATAAGCCGTGTAAGACATTCCGAGCACTCAATTATGCTTCCGTAAACAGGAAAGTCGGGCCATAGTTTTTTAAGAGTCTCTACCCATGGTGGTGAGTTTCTCTGGAAACCATCCCCTACGCCGGCAATCTGATTATCACCGGCTGAGAAATATCTC
Source organism: uncultured Rikenellaceae bacterium (assembly GCA_964516485.1). Taxonomy (GTDB): domain Bacteria; phylum Bacteroidota; class Bacteroidia; order Bacteroidales; family VadinHA17; genus LD21. The sequence continues at coordinate 16,913 of CAZEYY010000033.1, read as the reverse complement.
CGTCTGTCGTAAGGATCATCAAAAACCAGTGCATCAAGCTTTTCAATTGTATCAATCTCAAATCCAATCCATTCAGGCATCGGAAAATCATATTTTTTCCTGATAGTTGCGAGGAAACCGGTTTTGATTACAACCTCCCTGTCATTCTCCCTGATAGTATCAAATGATCTTATAAAGGGGTCCATGTTGGGTGTTGTTACAATCCAGTCTAGATCATAGTAATAATAAGGATCAGCATCAGCCGGGAGTTTAAGTTCATTCCTCCAGCGTGAGACAAAGCTCCCCCAGAAAAAATCACTTATCGGTACCCGGTCCGGTTCCTGGTGCCTCAAAGCCCTGTTCATTCTTTCGAGCTTTGCAAGGCAGTTTGCTGTACGCTCCATCTAAAAAGATTTTATAATTAACTCTTCACCTGCTTCAGTTGGCGATTCAATAATCCCTGATTTTATCTTTGAAACCCTATCACCAGAAATAACCCTGGCTCCGTTTTTAAACGGATTAATAAGCTTAAGGTCATTGCCCTTCTCACTTATAATCCTGATATACTGAATCTCACCTTCCCTGATTTCAGAACTTACAAGAAAGGCACCTGCAGCCCTCAGGTTAAAGAAACTGGCACCCTTATCAGCAGGCCAGTTCGGGAACATGCGAATAACTCCGTTATAGCTTTGCATCATACACTCATTTATTACAACAGGCAATGCAAAATTTTCAAACCATATTCCCATATGATCCATGAATCCATAATTTGTGAAATCGCTGTAGCGCCCATGAACCTGGATTGCCCGGTCTGAAGCTGTTCCATTGGGAAGCAAACAATATTCTATTTGTCTTTTGAATTTTTCAACATCAAGCATCCCAATACGGGCTGCCTGCAGATTTTTGAATACCAGATCATTACCTCCTTCGTTCTGCTGATTCAGAAAAGTATTCCTGACAAGACTCAGGACAGAGCTGTCGGAATGCAATCCATGGTCTTCACCGGGAAAAACAGTGATCAGCGCATTAGGCACATTGTAAACAACCTGATCGTGTTCACCCGGAACCGATACTATTATTTCACCAAATTTTTCGGATTTCGCTAAAGGATAATCAGGATAGTTATTAAGGATATCATGAACATCATCAAGCAGCAATTTTTCCTCTGATTCAAGGCCAAGCACTTTGACAGCCTGGTCAAATGCATTGAAAATGAATTTAATAAGAGTCAGATCAACAGTACAGTCATAATTATACCTGAATCCTGGTCTGAGGGCATACAGTTCGGGAGGTATTGTGGGGAAAATATGATACTTATTGTCACTCCATTGGGTACCGCGTGCTTCAGGCCTCTTCATATAGGCAACGAGAAATTCAACAGCTTCCTTAATGGGCTGATACCCCCTTAATTTAAGGAAAACCGTATCTCCGGAATAGAGATAGTGCCACCATAGTCCCTGAACGGCCCAGGGTGTTTCGCATATTTCCCAGCCCCAGTGAGGTACCGGATAAGGATTCATTGTCATCTCAACCGGATAGGCACTATGGGGAAAATATGCACCCGGAAGATTGTAATATTCCCTTGCCCACTTTCTGCTTACATCCATCAGGGACTCCACAAGGCTCACATAGGAAAGGTTCTTTTCAAGGTGATTGCTTGAGAATGTCACCCAGAAAGGTTGCTGGGTATTATAATTCATGTGATAATCACCATGCCAGGCAGTACCAATGTCATTATAGCTCCAGTTTGCAAACAATCCCGGTGTATTTACTCCCTCCTTCACTGCACAGTTGAGAAAATACAGGTTATGATACCATATCTTCTCCAGGAAACTGTCCTCAAGCTCAACACCGGATTTATTCCAGTAAGACTCCCAGATTTCATTACTTCTCCCAGATGCCTTTTCAAAATCATCCGGATCAGGCGCTTTAGTATCAGCGGGCTGAAGGCTTACTTCAGAATTAAATCCCTCTTCCAGTGAAATATATCCGAAGAAACTTTCTCTGTTCTTTATGCCTGCCTGAAGTGTACCCATCAGTTCCCTGTTTCCATCCCAGTTTATCCTTGATGTTTTAACAAGTTCTGAATTTATTTTTGCTGTCAGTGCAAAAGCCTTATCCTCTGTATGAATACTTTGTTCACTATATTTCTCCTTATCCTGACAGGGCAGAATCTGCCTGAATGAAAGGATCCCTGATGTCAGATCTTCATAAACCTTATACTGAAGAAACATTTGCGGAGTCGACGGATCAGGCATTATCCTGATTCTGTCAAAAATGTTTCCTGCAGGATTTCCCCTTTCATCAACAAGTCTCATCCAAAGCTTATCCTCAGTCATGTCGGTAAAGATCTGTAGTTTTATTTTCTGCTTTGCTGTCGTTTGGATATCCACTTCACACATACCATTTGAAATATCCAGCCGGTGACCCAGCAGTTCGGCATTCCTGAGATCAAATCCAAGGAGCACGGAACCACAGGGGAAAGGCCGGGGAAAAGGCTTACGGTAATTTTCCTGTGCCATTTCGCTGTATTCCCTATACCAGGGATCATCTGTCAGCAGCGCCAGGGTATCAGGTATTTTTTTTACCCTGTTAAAGACATATTCAAATGTTTTGATTTTCTCCCTGTTATCCTCAGCCAGCCTTATATCCCATACATTATTATGTCCGAAATAAATTACGACTGCATCAGGCCTTGTTGTGACTACAGCTCCCAGGCCACCGTTTCCCAGCAGTGCCCCGTCAAAAAAATCAATGGCAGGTTTCCTGAGTTCTATCGGATGCAGCTTAGCCTGTCTGAAAGATGAAAAATCACTATTGTCTGCCTTTTCACCACATGCAGAAAAAAGCAGCATTAGAACAAAAAGCACATAAATTCCTCTCATATCTTAATAACCTAATCCTCACATTTCCATACCCTACACCTCACTTTTTCCACCCTTCAGCCCTTTTGCCCTTCAGCCCTTCAACCTTTCTTCCTTTCGCCTTTCGCCCTTACGCCTTTACGCCTTAACATCATACACCATCAGAGCACTTCCATGCCTTATATAGAGTCTTCCCATATAGATAACCGGATGCGAAAAATGCGGGCCATCGCCCATTGTAACACGGAATCTGCTTATCAGACTGAAAGAATTCCTGTCAGCAGACATAAGAGCAAATTCTCCCCTTTTGCTGTAGCAATATAATAATCCGTCTGCCCAAATTATGCTGCCGTCTCCGAAAGCATTTGAAACATGCAGTATCTTACCATCAGAGGCATTTACACAAAGCCACTTACCTGCATTATACACTGATCCAAAGATCAGACCGTCTTTAACAACAAAGCCTTCCATAAGATTCTTGAACTCACTGTTTCTCCAGAGTTGGGTAACTTTTCTTCCATCATCTGACAATGCCAGGGCAACAAGTCCGTTATCTGAAGCTTCATTTTCACTGGCACAATAAATCACTCCACCGGAATAAACAGGCACATTAGCATGGATTTTGTTTCTCTGTTTCTGTGGCACATCCCAGTAAAACTGACCCGTTTTTGCGTCAATCCCGATTATTGATCCGTCGGTTATTGTGACAATAAGTTCGGCATTTTTATGACGAACATATAATGAAGAACAGTAAGCTGAAGCTTTTTTGTTCCCGGGGCTTGTCCATATAGTTTCTCCATTTAACCTGCTGATGCAGGCAACATTATTTTTTTCTCCCCCGGGAGTGCAGAATAACCTGTCGCCAACAATCAGGATATTCTCCACCATTCCCCATGTCACCTGTTGTCCTCCATACCTTTTCTGGAGGTCAGCCGACCACACAAGGCTGCCGTCAGAGGCTTTCACACAATAAACCACACCATGCCCGCTCTGAAAATAGACAAGATCATCAATAACCACCGGGGTTGACCGGGGACCAGGGTAATTCTCATTCCATTCAGGCCCATAGGCTTTTTTCCATAAGAGTTTCCCTTCATAAGTAAAAGCAAAAAGATATCCTGTGGAACCCTCAAGACCTGTTATAAAAAACCTGTCCTTCCCGGGACCTATGCTTGTATGCCCGTCACCCAATGAATTAAATGACCAAAGCATCTGAGGTCCGCTAAGCGGCCATGATTTCAGCAAACCTGTTTCAGGAATAATTCCATTCCGCTCAGGTCCCCTCCATCCATACACCTGACTGCTCACGGTACAGGGGAAGAGATACAGCAGCATAATGCAAATAACTTGATATCTCATGCTCTTTTCTGTGGTCATTTTATATTTAAATCTGTTAAATATAAGGAAATTATATCTTAAATTTAACAGGAATGTAATCATCCGGATTGCCTTATGGAAAAGAAAAAATTACAGACAATAAGCAGAAGAAGCTTTCTTCAGAAAAGTTCAATGGCAGCATTGACAGTACCTGTCATGAATCTGAAAATGACAAGCACTGACCAGTATTTAAACCCCGGTCAGCTTTCAACTGTTAAACCTGAATGGCGAAACAGGAAGGAAGGTATGGTGTACCGGCAGCTTGGAAGAACAGGTCTGATGGTCTCTGAGCTGGCTTTTGGAACTGAGAGGAATAATCCGGATAATCCCGGACCTGTGGAGCTCGCCTTCGAAAAAGGCATCAATTATTTTGACACGGCTCCGTCATACAACAAAGGACTTGCCGAAGCAACCCTTGCAAAAGTTTTTGACACCCCAGCGAAGAGAGATCAGGTTTTTATCGCATCAAAAGTCACGGCATTTTTCGTTACAAGAAACAGGTTATACCGGGAAATATTTGACACACTCCCCGATTCCCGGAAGGAGGAAATAATGAAGAAAGCTGCCCGGCTTCGCCTTGAAAGCGGCATTGAGAAGCCTGAATACTTCATGGTCTACTGGCCCGGACAGCAGAAACAGATGGACGGAGCCTTTATAAGCGACGCTATGAAAGCTGAGTATGGCGACAGAGTTGAAAGAAGTCCTGAACTTAAAAAGGCCATTGTGCAGAGTGTTGAAGAATCACTCAAAAGAATCGGCACTGATTATCTTGATGTAATTCACTGTCCTCATGCTGCAGCTACATCTGAAGAGATCAGAAATCCCCTTATCACTGAAACTTTCAGTGAACTCAGGAAACAGGGTAAAGTGCGTTTCCTTGGATTTTCATCGCACCACGGAATGGCTGAACTTATTGAAACAGCAATTGATCTCGGCTGCTTTGATGTCGTGATGCCTGCCTATAATGTAATAAACCATGCTTTTCTTGATAATATTCTAAAAAAAGCCAGGGAAAAAGGCATAGGACTGATTGCAATGAAAGCAGCAATGGCAGTTGCAACACCCTATGACCCGGAGCAGGTACCGGTGCCTGAATGGAGGGTAAACAAGCTCAAGCAGATTATCCCCGAGGAGATGAAACTGCAGGTAAAGGCATTTCTGTGGGCACTTCAGAATCAGGATCTTACTGCCGTAAATGCCGGTATGTACACAAGTGAGATGGTTCTTGAAAACCTGACTGTGGTTGGAAAAAAGATTGATCTGAAGCTTGCCTGATCAGAATGCTCAGTTCTCTTCCGATAAAGCCTTAATAAGATCAATATCTACTTCTGTCCCGGGAGAGAATTCCGGTGAATTCATATAATCAAGTATAGAACTCCTGAGTTGCCGGGAAACAATTCTATCGACAGAAAGGTTGTTCATATCAATGCTGCAGACAAAGATACTGCCTCCACCTGTCTCTGCTTCGAAAGCAAGGGCCAGTTTCCGGTTCTTAAACCAGTCATCAACAGGCTGAATAACCGGTTTCAGTGCCCTGGGAAAACCATCCAGCCTCATAGCCTGTGAATGAGAAACCGGATCCCACCATTGCCAGTTGCTGTGATATTCTGTCGGAAAATTTCTGAAAACAGGATGCTCCGGATCGACTAAAATACCCAGGGTATGCGGAGGCTGATTATTTGTCCAGGCAGTGTTCCAGAAGATGCCTGAAAAGCCAATTTCAACCTCAGCTCCCCTGCCCTTTGCAATTTTACCACAGGCCAGGTACAGCACTGATCCCCCGTCTTTGAGAACTGAAACAGTTTTATTGTCAATTTTATCAGTTATATAAACATGTCCCTCAGCAGCTTTGACAATTTCAGGATAGACCCAGATATCCCAGCTGTTATGAAATTGTGTCCCTTCAACTGAAACATCAATACATAGTTTTACGGGTGCATTTATATTTTCAAACCTGTAATCGAGGGATCCGAGGGAAATGCAGTTGCCGGTTTGAATAAACGGCACTACAGTTTTTTTCGTGAAAAGTGTATCTTTCCCCGGATTAATAATCCTGCAGGCAATAACAGAGTTCTCCAGTTCACCTGCGCCGAAATTAGCTATCTCAATTTCTGCATTCAGCTCATCCCTGTTGCGGAATACATGCCGGGGAAGCCTTGCAAGAGGAACTACAGAATTGCAGAACATCCTGAATTCCTCAGGTTTAATGTATCCCTTCGATTCAAAGAAAGGATTAAGAATGCCTACAAGGGCTGAACCCTGGCCAGGAAAATCATGCAGCTGAAGCAGATGAAAACCTGCAAATCCAGGCGTTCTTAAAGCAGCCTCGATATCTGCCTTATAACATAAAGCCTGCAACTTTCCCGAGGCCATGAGGAAGTCCTCAGCCTGATCTCCCATACCACTTTCTTCAAGGCTCTCCCTGAATATTTCAAAATTTTTCGCTTTTAACACACCCTTGTATCTGTCGATCTCCTTAAAATCAGGATATACGCACCATTGGCCTATCTCATGGCTCACAACGGGTATCCTGAATCCGGAAACATAATCCCTGTAATCGAACATTGTCTGGGGCGCTTCCCTGTTAATTATGCTCTTCAACCCTTCTCCCCATCTCTGAATCCTTGGTTCCGGAGACAGATTATAGTCATTCTCCGGGATGAAAGGCCAGCCTGCTGCTGAAGTATAAAGATGCCTGTCGTCTTTTGACTTCCAGTACTTAAGAAGATTACCAAGGTATTCGCTCTGTTTCTCACCTGCGGGTTCATTCCCGTAAGCAAGCATACAAAATGAGGGATGATTTCCATAAGCCTTCAGAATCCTGTCACCCTCCTTATAAATGTAATCGTCAATGAGTCCTCCTTCTCCCAGAGCCGTTCCCTGGTTTGCCCATGATGAGCATTCAATATGAAAATACATACCGAGTTTGTCTGCTGCAACAAATGCAGCTTCAGGCGGGCACCAGGAATGAAACCTGATTGTATTCAGGCCGTATTCCCTGCATGTCCCAAGCACTTTTTCCCACGATTCAGTATCTGTAGGTGGATAACCTGTCTCCGGAAAGATACAGCATTCCAGGGTGCCTCTCAGAAATATTTCCCTCCCGTTAATCCTGAAACGTGTTCCTGATGCTCTGAATTCCCTGATCCCGAATTGTTTATCGAGATCCTGTATCACAGTTCCGTTTTCATCATTCAAACTTGCCTCCAGATTGTAGAGATCAGGAGAAAACTCATCCCAGAGACGGATATTATTCCCAAGAGGATACTCAATCACAAGACTGAAATTTTCAGCATCAGACACTGCAGCAACCTTCTTTGTGCTGATATCCGTCTTTTCTGTTTTATTCTGCAAACGGGCCCCGATAGTTATTGATCCTTTAAATTCTTTGCCCGACCTGTTTATCAGGGACACAATCACTCTGGCATTTTCCTTCTGTACATCGGGGTAAACAGCAATATTTTCAATATATACCTGCGGCAGCAGATTAAGGCTGATATCGCCGGCAATACCGTTCCAGTTCGACTGTGTATGATCGCTTACGCTGTGAGAGTTTACGCCCACCGGCACTACAATCCGGTTGTCGACCCTGATGCAGATTTTATTGCTGCCAGCCTTCAGATAGTCAGTAATATCATATTTATGCGGTACGGCAAGGCTGTTTTCCGAACCGGTCTTTGTACCATTTATAAATACAGTAGTTTCCCAGTGAGGTCTTTCAAGATTGAGAATCACCCTTTTGCCTTCCAGTTCAGGCGAATAATCAAGCTCTCTCTGATACCATGCTGCACCCTTATAATACTTTACCGGCTGCAGCCAGAAAGGAACCTTGAAATTCCCGGCTTGCCTGTACTTTTCATATTTCCTGTCTGTGAAAAATGACCTGTCAATTATATCTCCGGTCCATTCAGTGTTGATATCCGGATCATATCCTTTACCGTTCTCAGCCATCGATCCGGGGAGTATTACACGTTCAGTAAAGGTTGAATCATACCACTTTTCTGATATCCCCTTGTCAGAAGGATCAATTCTGAATTGCCATTCCCCGGCAAGTGAAATGCTGTTTAGAGCTATTTCCTTATTACCGGAACAGGAATAAACAAGCATCAGAAGGAGAAGTAACTTTCTCATATAATTAAATTTCTATAAGAGTCAGATATTTTGCCATTTAACCCACCCCCATCACCTCCAGGGAGGGGAGCCGTTCTTACTGAATTCATTATAAAACACATCCGATCTTACTCATGCTTGTAGCCTGACGCCTGTAGCCTCACCTTATCTCCCTCAACGCTTCTATCATGGCAACAACATTCCGGAAAGGCACATTTGCCTGTATGTTATGAATTGTATTAAATACAAATCCGCCGCCATTGTTAAGGATTTCACACTGCTTTTTCACCTGTTCCTTCACCTGTTCCGGAGTACCAAAGGCAAAAGCCCCCTGTGTATCTACGCCACCTCCCCAGAATACAAGCTTGTCCCCGTACTTTTTCTTGAGTACAACAGGATCCATCCCTGCAGCATTTATCTGAACTGGATTTATAATATCGAAACCGGCTTCAATAAAGTTGTTCATAAGTGTTTCCACCGATCCGCAGGAGTGCTTGAAGGTTTTCCACTTTGTATTTGAATGAATCCAGTCATTTACCTTGCGGTAGTAGGGAAGCCAGACTCTGTCGAATGTTTCATTCGAGCAGAAAGTTGAATTCTGTGTTCCGAAATCGGTGCCGCATGTGAATACAACATCAAGCTTATCGCCGATGACTGCATTATATTTTTTCAGATTTTCAATTGCTATATCTGTCTGTTTGTCATACAGTTCCTTTACATAATCCTCACGCATAAGTGTGGAGATATACCATTCTTCAACACCTCTTATCCCCTTAGGATCCTTAAGCTGCATCGCCGGTACCAGGGCAATATCGCCAAGTGCGGTTCCCCCCAGGGATGCCACTACTGCCTTATTGCCGGTGTCAGCAGCATCAGCCTGGTCTTTCCAGTATTTCAGATCAGCATCTGATACATATCCGAATTCTTCAAGATTATCCTCTAACTTCAGTGTTGAATCATCAATGGGCTTTTGCCTGTTCAGGGCATCAAAGAAAAATCCTGTCTTAGGCATCATCGCTGTAGGGGGATAGGATGTATCTCCTTCGGCATAGATAAGTATATCACCGTTATCATTGTACTTATAATTAAACTCCCCGGGGAACATCACATCCTGTCCCCACGGAGTGCGATGCATCTTCCAGTTTTCATTAGGAATGCCAAACATATTATTTCTGCCAAAAAGCCCGACAACATCAATTTCCATGGCACTCAGCAGTTCTCCGTCAATCTCGCCGAGCATCTGGTATGGTTCAATAACCTTTACCGGACGCTTTTCGAGCCCGAAGTATTCACGGAGTTTCTCAACAACGAGAACATGAATTCCGGTCACGGCAGTTGAACCGAAATCGACAACAACCCTGTCAGGTTGCCTGTGGTTTATTGTTTTAATGAAATTTTCCCTTGATCCGGATGTCATAACTGAATAGTTTAATTGTCTAACTGGTTTTAAAGATAATTGATTCCCCTTATTTTAACATTTCTTAATTCAGAATCTTTAAACAATAAGTTGTGTTGTAGTATCTTTGTATAATGATTTCTGATTATCAGATACCAGAGCCTGTTTTATTCAATCCGTTAAAGCACCACCTGGGATTTATCAGGGAATTTGCCGGTCCGGACCGGGAGAAACAGAGAAAAATATCTGATAATGAATTGATAAAAGAGCTTAAGCATCTTGGAAATTCAGTTATGGATGTTTACACTGGCAAGCTCGGAACAGGTGATATTGCCGGTGAAGTCCTTGAATTCCTGGCTGCAAACAAGCTGACAGACAGGGAGAAATTTTATTCCTGGACGGGTAAGGAGGCAGATGATTACAGATTAATAACTTTGTCTGATTATTCAGAATGGATTGTAAAGTATCACAACAATATCAAAAGGTACGTGCACATATTCCCTTCAAGAGGAAGCAGTCAATCATTCAGGGTGAAATCAAACACTCTCAGGTCGGCTCTTCTGTATTATATAAAAATAGGGAAGGATTTTGTGACAGGTGATGATCTTAACAAAGTCAGACCTTTAGTGGGTTTGTCGCCGGTTAAAGACAGCGCTGACACGGAAGCAATAGTTGAAATGATTGAAATTTTAAGAAATACTTAAACCATGACCTTAAGTAAAAATATAAAAAGACTTATAATAACTGGCGGGATCCTGCTGACAGTAGTTGCACTTATAGCATTCAACAGAATCGCCTCATCACGGGGCAAGGTTTCTGTATTTGCTGAGGCAAAAAACGATCTTTTTGAAATATCAGTTTCCAACTCAGGCGAACTTATTGCTGAGAACTCAGTCGAAATTCTGGGTCCGCAGATGGTTCAGGGACGCCGCAACATGGGAAGGGGAGGAGGCAATAACATGAGGATGCAGGACCTCAAGATCCAGGATATCATCCCTGAAGGCACAATGGTAAGGGAAGGTGACTTCATTGCCCAGATCGACAGGACACAATATGATAATTCCCTGAAAGATGCAAGGGAAACCCTGAAGAAAGAGAATGAAACACTTGAGATGAAGCTGCTCGATTCTGCTGTTGTGCTTACAAACCTGAGAGATGATATCAAGAACCAGATTTATACAGTTGAAGAAGCCAGGATAACACTTGAACAGTCAAAATTTGAACCGCCTGCAACAATACGCAAAGCGCAGATTGACCTTGACAGACAGATAAGGACTCTTGAACAGAAACATAAGGCATACAGGCTGAAGGTTGCACAAACAAAGGCAGACATTGAACACCAGAACCTGCATGTATCAATGGCTGAAACAACTGTACAGGATCTCGAGGACTATCTTGCACAGTTTACAGTTAAGGCCCCCGGTCATGGAATGGTTATTTACAAAAAAGACAGGCTTGGAAACAAGCGCAAAGCAGGTTCAAACATCAATCCGTGGGACCTTGTAATTGCCACTCTGCCTGACCTTTCGGCGATGATATCTAAAACCTTTGTAAATGAGATTGAGATAAGCAGGGTGAAAAAAGGACAAAAAGCAGTTATCTCTATCGACGCTTTTCCCGACAAACAGTTTACCGGAACTGTTATCAGCCTCGCAAATATCGGAGAACAATTGCCAAATTCCGATGCAAAGATGTTCGAGGTCCAGATAAAAATTGATGGCTCCGATCCTGCCCTGAGGCCCTCAATGACAACAACAAATAAAATTATAATTGAAACTTTTGCTGATGCCATTTCAATACCCTCAGAATGTGTAATGGCCGGAACTGACAGTGTCCCATTTGTTTACCTGAAAAACAAGTCAAAGCAAATAGTTGTGCTGGGCAAGTCTAATGACAAACATGTTATAGTTGAGAAAGGTCTTAAGCCTGGTCAGCTTGTTTACACAATGCCCCCTGAAGAGCCTGAGAAATTCAGGCTGAGCGGGGAAGAACTCATTCCCGAAATCAAGCAGAGGTTATCAAAACAGCAGGCAGGCCTTTAAAAACAGCTCCATTTCAGGATTTTCCAGACTGTTCAATTAATTCAAGGCAGCGCATTAAATAAAAAAGCAGCCCTTGAGCTGCTCTCGTGATCCCGGAGCGATTCGAACGCTCAACCAACAGAACCGGAATCTGTCATTCTATCCATTGAACTACGGGACCGGTATTGCTGCAAAAGTAATATCAAAAGGCCGTTTTAGCAAATTCCCTGGACAATCTGTTCAGAAACTCTATCCGGTTATATTCTTTTAACCACAAAGGACGCTAAGAAAAGTCACTGAGAACACAAAGGATTATATTATGCACAATCTCTGCGTCCTCTGTGATCGCAATTAAAATTGCGACTCTGTGACCTCTGTGGTTAAAATGATTTCTGATAAATATTTCCTAATTTCGCACACTATTTATTTTATTAGCGTCTCTCATTTAGATAAACAATGGATTACAATTTTAACAACATCGAGAAGAAGTGGCAAAAATACTGGGAGGATAACAAAACATTCAAAACTCCTGATGATCTTACTAATCCAAAGAAATGCTATATCCTCGATATGTTCCCCTATCCTTCCGGTGCCGGACTACATGTCGGACATCCTGAAGGGTACACGGCCACCGATATCTACAGCAGATACAAGAGAATGAAGGGCTTCAATGTGCTTCATCCGATGGGATGGGACGCATTCGGCCTGCCGGCAGAACAATATGCAATTCAAACCGGCACCCACCCTTCAATAACAACAAAAAACAACTGTGACACCTTCAGAAGACAGATTAAGGAACTCGGCCTCAGCTACGACTGGGACAGGGAAATAAACACCACAGATCCGAAATACTTCAGATGGACTCAGTGGATTTTCATCCGCCTGTATAATACATGGTTTGATGATAATATTCAGAAAGGCAGACCAATATCGGAACTTCAGGTCCCTGATGTCATCAGGCAGAAAGGACCTGTTGAAACTGTAAAATACATTGATTCCAGGAGACTCGCTTATTACGATAATGCCCAGGTATGGTGGTGTCCTAATTGCCGTATTGTATGTGCCAATGAAGAAGTCCTTAATGACGGCTCGCATGAAAAATGCGGGCAACATGTTGAGAAGAAGAATCTCAAGCAATGGATGCTCAGAATTCCGCTTTATGCTGAAAGGCTTCTGAAAGGCATCGATACTGTTGACTGGCCCGAAGGCATAAAGGATATGCAACGCAACTGGATTGGCAGGTCAACCGGGGCGGAAGTTGATTTCTCAGTTGAAGGACTTGCTGAAAAACTCACTGTTTTCACAACACGGCCCGACACTCTCTTTGGTGCAACATACATGGTAATTGCTCCTGAGCATCCCATGACTGGCCAGATTACAGTAAAAGAACATGCCGATGCGGTAAATGAGTATATAAAGGCCAGTTCACTGAAATCCGATCTCGACAGAACAGATCTGGCCAAGGAAAAAACAGGTGTATTCACAGGCAGATATGCGATCAACCCGGTAAATAATAAGCGTATTCCGATATGGATTGCAGATTATGTTCTGACAGGTTACGGAACCGGAGCAATAATGGCAGTACCAGCCCACGACACCCGTGACTTTGAATTTGCGAAGAAGTTTAACCTCCCTGTTATCTGCATCCAGGATCCTGATGTTCAGGATAAAGAGCAGAAAGCAAGAATACTTGAAGGCAATGAATGCTGGACTGAGGATGGAAAATATATTAACTCTTCTGACAAGTCAACAGGAATAGACATTAACGGCCTTAATAAGGAAGCCGGTATTCAGAAAATAATAAAGTGGCTTGAATCCCGGAATCTGGGAACAGCCAGGATAAACTATAAGCTCCGCGACTGGCTTTTCAGCCGCCAGCGCTACTGGGGTGAACCATTCCCTGTTATTCACTGGGAGGATGGTGAAATATCACTGCTCGATGACAAAGAGCTGCCGCTTATGCTTCCTGAGCTTGAAAAATATCTTCCCGGAGATTCAGGTGAGTCTCCTCTTGCAAATGCTGATAAGTGGCTTACTGTAACTGATGCAAAAGGAAGAAAAGGAAGACGTGAAACAAATACAATGCCTCAATGGGCAGGTTCCTGCTGGTATTACCTCCGCTTCATCGATCCTAAAAATGATCAGCTTATCTTCGATCACGAAAAGGAAAAATACTGGATGCCTGTGGATCTGTACATTGGCGGTGCAGAACATGCAGTTCTTCATCTCCTCTACAGCCGTTTCTGGCATAAGGTACTTTTCGATCTTGGAATCGTTTCAACTGATGAACCTTACATGAAGCTCTTCAACCAGGGTATGATACTTGCCTTTGCTTATGAAACCGAAACAGGAATGAAGATTCCGGCCGACCAGGTTGTTGAGAAAGACGGCAAGTTTTCTCATGGTGAAGGAGGACCTCTGCTCAGACAGATAGTTGCAAAAATGTCCAAATCACTCAAGAATGTTGTTAATCCTGATGATGTTACATCGAAATACGGAGCTGACTCACTGAGGCTTTATGAGATGTTCATGGGTCCCCTTGATGTTACAAAACCCTGGGACGACAAGGGTGTTAAGGGTGTCTTCAACTTCCTTGGAAGAACCTGCCGTTTCTTTGGCAGCCTTGAAAACATATACGAAGGTCCGGAAGATCCTGAAGTGCTGAAAGGTCTTCATCATCTTATCAAAAAAGCTGAAGGCGACATCGAGAACCTCAGGTTCAATACAGCAATATCAGCAATGATGATCTTCCTTAACCTTGCAACAAAAAAAGGAAAAGTATCTCACGACACTGCCTGTCAGTTTGCAAAGGTTCTTGCTCCTTTCGCTCCTCACCTGGCTGAGGAATTATGGCAGATACACGGGAATAAGAATACCCTGGCCTATGAGCCATGGCCGGTTTACAATGAAGAATATCTGAAAGAAGACAACTTTGAATATCCGGTTTCATTCAACGGCAAGATGAGATTCAGCATACTACTTCCGGTTTCAATGTCGAAAGAAGAGATCACAAAGGCTGTTCTTGCAGATGACAGGGCAAAGAAATGGCTGGGCGGTTCAGCACCCTCAAACATTATAGTGGTTCCGAACAGGATTGTCAATATAGTTGTAAAGAATTAGACTGCAGAAGGATTAATGAAACTAAAGCGCTTACTGCAATTATCAGTTATTCTCTTTATCCTTTCCTCATGCCGGCATTCTGAACAGACATCAGTTCCCGTTTCAGCTTTATCGGACACCTCCGGTTCCGACACGGCAGCTGTATCAGAATCCCTGCTCTATGGAATAAACACCGACACCTTCAACCTTATTTACGGCAACATTAAAGCAAACGGTTTCCTGTCAGAAATACTTCTCAGACATGGAATAACAATGCAGGAGATAGACCAGGCTGTAAGGAATAACAGGTCGGTATTTGATGTAAGGAATATCAGAGCCGGGAACAGGTATATCCTCTTCTGTGAACGGGACAGTCCTGCTCATGCCAGGTACCTCGTATATGAACATGATCAGACAACAAGTTATGTTTTCAGCTTCGACGACACAATAGCTGTTAAGCAGGTTAAGAAACAAATTACCAGCGTAATAAGATATGCTACAGGAAAGATAGAAACCTCCCTCTGGGATGCAATGATGGCAGAAAACCTTCATCCTTCGCTTGCAGTGAAGTTGTCCGAGATCTTTGCCTGGACTGTCGACTTTTTCGGTCTTCAGGTGGGAGACAGTTTTAAGGTAATATATGAGGAGTTGTATGTCGATGGCAAACCACTGGGAACGGGAAGAATTTACGGAGCGCTGTTCAACTGGTCGGGAGCATCTATTACTGCTGTGCCTTTCATCCAGGACGAACGGGAATCTTTTTTTGACAAGGATGGCAACAGTCTCAGAAAGGCTTTCCTGAAAGCGCCTCTTCAGTTCTCAAGGATAAGTTCAAGATTCTCATCTTCACGAATGCATCCCGTTTTACGTATCAGGAGACCTCATTTCGGCGTTGATTATGCAGCCCCTGTCGGGACTCCGGTACTCTCAATCGGAGACGGAAGGGTCACTGCCGCCAGAAGGGAAAACGGATCAGGACTTATGGTGAGGATACAGCATAATAGTGTATATGCCACAGCATACCTTCACCTGAGCAGACTTGGTAGCGGTATCAGTGCCGGTGTTCCTGTAAAACAGGGAGATATTATCGGATACGTGGGAAGCAGCGGACTTTCATCAGGACCTCATCTTGATTTCAGATTCTATATGAACGGATCTCCTGTGGATCCCCTTAAAGTTGAAGCTCCTCCGGTGGAACCCGTTTCTCCTGAGAATATGCTACGTTTTGAGATAAACAGGAAAGTGGTCGAGACACTGCTAGGTACTTTCTGATCAACAACAGGCAACAGTTAATCCGGCAGCTTCTCAATCAGTTCCTCAATCGCCCTCGGAAAGTGTTCATATTCAAGGGCATGCACCTTTCTGGCAAGCGACTCATGGTCATCTCCGGCCTCCACAGTGCATTTTGCCTGAAATATTATATCCCCCTCGTCATAATTCCGGTTAACATAATGTATTGTAATTCCTGACTCCCGGTCACCTCTGGCAATGACTGCCTTGTGGACAATATCGCCATACATTCCCTTTCCTCCGTATGAAGGCAGCAGTGCGGGGTGAATATTTACTATCCTACCGTTAAATGTACCCGTTATAATATCAGGTACCAGCCACAGAAATCCTGCCAGTACAATGAAATCTATTCTGTTTTCTGATAATATGTCTGCAACTCTTGAAGAAGCATAAAAATCATTGCGGTCGAAAAAAATGGTTTTCACTCCAAGGTCTTCAGCACGTTTTATTACCAATGCTTGCTGCCTGTTACAAAGAACAAGCTTTACTTTTGCGCAATTTCTGGTCGAAAAATACTTAATAATGTTTTCTGCGTTTGTGCCCGAACCTGAAGCAAAAATTGCTATATTCTTCATTTATTGTAACTTACGTAATTAGTGTTATTTAATTAACAATCAATCTGATTGATGCTAAACAGCTGATTTACTTTTATTTGATCTAGTGCATGAATAAAAAAACATTAAATCTCTTGAAAAATATAGTACAAATATATTTCTTTGCATGGTTCAAAAACTAATATTAATTAAATTTTAGAATTATGTCGGACATTGCCACAAG